>JBFMDG010001070.1:0-1502 GCA_040754135.1 Verrucomicrobiota bacterium | reverse complement strand
AATCGAGATCGATCGTTTTCTTCCGCCCGGGCAATTCAATTGTTTTATCCGTGGGCGAGAAAATGTTGCCTGAATTTGAATCCGCCGCCGAGGAATTGCCTATCCCGCCATGGCACACGAGCAGGCAAGCAGTCATCCCTGCAAAATGAAATCCGCGAATAAAAGTTCTCAAGGGCATCGACGATCGGTTCATTTCTACCGCCAGAAAGTTGCGCAGTCAAAGATTTCGCTCAACCCATTTACGGTTCAGCCGCAAACCGTATCCGAAACGCGCCGGCAAAGCAACACAACAACCTGGCGTCAGCCAACGTGTGGACAGCAAGGATCCAAGGCTCGTTCAAAAATTTGGCATTTTAATTTGAGCCGAGGCACTCTGCTCCCGTGAAGCTCTTTTACACCGGTCCAGCCATCAATACCGAAATGTTGATCAGCATGCTCAATCAGCACGGTATTGCCGCAACTCAATCCTGGGTCGATGAAACCGGTGCGGAGGATGACCTGAACCGTCTGGCGTCTGTGTTTGTTGCAGAAGCAGATTACGCGCGCGCCTATCAGCTCTTTTATGCGGCGCGGGAGGACGAATTGTGACCCGCACTCGATTTGAGTAAATCCGCCGCATGCTGCCGAGCCGCGTGGCTTTGACCTCCGAGCATGCGGGCCAGCTCGGTAATGCGGTCGCTTTCCTCCTCCAATCGGCAAATGGTCGAGAGTGTCCGCCCTTCCGACGTGTTCTTGCTCACCACAAAATGCGTCAATGCCTGGGCGGCGACCGGCGCCAGATGCGTGATGCATAAGACCTGTCGATTGCGCGCGATCTGCACCATTTTTTCACCGACTGCCCGGGCGGTCTCACCGCCCACGTTGGCGTCCACTTCGTCAAAGACGAGCACGGGGATTTCGTCCTCCGCTGCCAGCACGGTTTTCAAGGCCAACATCACGCGCGCCATTTCACCGGAAGAAGCGATGGCTCGCAGCGGACGCGCGGGTTCGCCGGGGTTTGGCGCAAACAGGAATTCAATGGAATCAAACCCGGTGGCATTCAAGTCCGGCCATGCCTCCGCTTCGGATTGCGACTGCAAAAGGATTTCGAACTGGCTTTGTTTGAATCCAAGATCTCCCAGCTGTTGCGCGACGGCTTTTGACAGCCTCGGGATTAATTTGCGGCGGCGGGCGGTCAGTTCCTGCCCGGCTTCGAGAATCTGCCGATCCAGAGTTTGCAACTGGCCGTTGAGTCGAGCCAGTTCGGCGTCGCGTTGCTCCAGGCTTTCCAGTTTTCGCCTGGCCTCCGCGCCGAATGCGAGGATTTCGGAAATGCCCGGTCCATATTTGCGCTGCAACGATCGCAACAGGTTCAAGCGTGTTTCCAACTCCTGCAATCGGTCCGGATCGAGTTCAAGGCGCTCCGAATAATGCGTCAAATCCCGCTGCAAATCCTGGAGGAACGACGACACCTGTTCGAGTTGCTCCATGAGAGGTTTGGCCGTGGCATCGGTGCGCTCGAG
>JBFMDG010001069.1:0-1502 GCA_040754135.1 Verrucomicrobiota bacterium | reverse complement strand
CGTGTTTTAGTTCGATTCAAGCCGGGGCGCAAACAGCCGCAGCTCCTCGGGCATGGACGAAAAATTCTCCGCGAATTCGCCGATCTCGATGTGCAAATGATCGAGGTCCCCGCGGATGTCACAGTTCTGGACACGATCAAAAATCTCAAGGCAAGCGGCGACGTGGAATTCGCCGAACCGGATTATCGCGTCCGGCTTTCGACTCACCCCAACGATCCTTTTTACGCCAGCGGCGCACTATGGGGACTCAACAACACCGGGCAAAGCGGAGGAGCGCCGGATGCAGACATCGATGCGCCCGAAGCCTGGAGCGTTTTCAACTCAGCGAAGAATATCATCGTGGCCGTGGTGGACAGCGGCATCCGCTATTCGCATGAGGATCTTGCCGGCAACTTGTGGAGAAACACCGGTGAGATCGCTGGAAACCGGCGTGATGACGATGGAAACGGAGTGGTTGACGACATTTACGGTTACAACGGTGTGGCCAACAACGGCGATCCCATGGACGACAACGGGCATGGCACGCACGTCGCCGGAACGATCGGTGCGGTCGCGAACAACGGCAAAGGAGTGGCCGGCGTGGCCTGGGGCGTGCAAATCATGGCTTGCAAGTTTCTTGATTACACCGGCAACGGCCAGATTTCCGACGCGATTGAGTGCATCAATTACGCGCGGTCCAAAGGAGCCAAAATCATCAATGCGAGTTGGACGGCGCCAAATTATTCCTCGGCTCTGAATTCGGCGCTGCAGGCGGCGCGCAGTGCCGGCATTATTGTGGTTTGCGCCGCGGGCAATGAAGCCACGAACATCGATTCGTACCCGATCTATCCCGCCAGTTACAACCTCGACAATCTGGTGGTCGTCGCCGCCATGACGCGAACGGGCTTGCTTGACACCGCTTATTCCAATTACGGAGTCAACACCGTGGATTTGGCTGCGCCCGGCACTTCGATCATGTCCACATGGCACACCGCTGATAACGCTTACATGACTTTGAGCGGCACTTCCATGGCCGCACCGCATGTCGCGGGAACGCTGGCCTTGATGCGCGCCTATTTCCCGAACGAAACCGTGCCGCAATTGATTGCGCGGCTGCGAACCAATATCGATCCAGTGCCCAGCCTCGTCGGAAAAACGGCCGCAGCCGGTCGCGTCAATCTTCGCAAAGCTCTCGGCATCGCCGGACCCGACTACGTGGCGTCGCCGCCACCGGCCACTTTGCAGGTCGTCAATCCTCCGGCGCGCGGCTGGTTCCAACCGCACCTGACCGGTCTGCCGGGCCGAAGTTATTTGTTGCAGGCTTCTTCCGATTTGGTGTCCTGGACCAACATCGCCACCAACATGGCTGGAACAGACGGCAAACTCTTTTTCACGGACACTCAAGCGGGAAATCATCGGCAACGCTTTTATCGCAGCGTATCGCTGCCTTAATGCTTGTGATTGAACCCTCCGGCAGTTGAAAAATCTGCCCGCTCGCTTCTGTTCCATTCCTCAAGTCTTCC
>JBFMDG010001068.1:0-1507 GCA_040754135.1 Verrucomicrobiota bacterium | reverse complement strand
GAGCGGCGCAATACCGCGCCACCATCGGCAAAAAGCATTTCGATTTTCCATCCCGGTTTTTTCGGACTTTAGGCGGTTCCAAAGGTGAAAGCAAATGAGCGGCTTCCCGGCCTTACCGGCTTCGGAAGCGCGCTGGAATCCAAAGGCGACAACGAATGTTATGAATCCGCTCTCAGCTCCTTTGCGGCAGTGGGCGGATCGGAGTGCAGGTGAGTGATTTCCGGCGCCGCCTTCGGACCTGAAGTGGGTTGCAATTGAATCAATGCGTTCGCCAAAGTGATTAATCCGCCGCCGATCAGGAGCTTAAAACCGAGTTGTTCGTTCGGGTATGGAATTGACGCCCAGGTGGAAAACAGTCCCGGCAGAAACAAAGCGAAGAGGCTCGCGAACACCGGCTCGGCGCAGTAAATCAGTCCCGCTTGCGTCGCCGTCACGTAAGGCTGCCAGGCATTCATCAGCCCATACCCTCCCAGCGTGCAGAAAAAAATCAGTATCACCAGGAAGGCCAAGGCCGAAGGCGATTGATAAGCGACGATCCAATCGCGCGCCTGTTCCGTTGTCAGCATCGCGATTGGAAAACAGCACAAGGCAATGACCGCAAACATGACCAGCGAAAAATGGTTCACGTTGTTGCGCGCAAATTTCGGGCGTTGCAGCCAAAGAATCTGTCCCGTGAAAATGATCGAGCCAATGATGGTTTCCAACTCCCCGCGACCGAGATGCAAATTGCGCCAATCAAAACTCGATAGGATCGACACACCGATGATGACCATGAGCGAGCAAGCGATCACGAGGAGCGAAGGCATACGCCGATCGCACAGAGCCACCCAAACTGGAATGATCAGGCAATAGAATTGGGTCAGGAATGCCGAAGTGGAAGCCGAAGTGTAGGCGAGTCCATCCATTTGGAAAATCAAACCGCCGGCGGCAAAGATTCCGAGACCCACTCCCTGCCAGATCTCGAGCCAGGTGATGTGGCGCAACGTGCGCGCGCAAAGGACGAGCATGATCAACGCGCATCCAAGAAATCGATACGTGAGGCACAAGGTCGCGACGAACCAGCTGCTGCTGTCAGGCAACAAAGGCGCTTGCAGCAACCCGAGCCCTTTCATGGTGGGAAAACTCAATCCCCAAAATGCCGTGGCCAGCACGAGCATGCCAGTGGCGCGGGATGGATTCGCGGTTCTCATCGTTTCAGTTCGAGTCGGCGGATGTAACAGCTCAAGCTTGTGAACACAACGTTTTTCCCATTGGGAACAATCACGCCTTTCCCTGGCGTCGAGCCGCCGGTTGCCATCGTGAAATAAATGATCGAACTCACATTCGATGCGACGCAGACTCCCAATCTCCCGTAGCAGCCTGACGTGAGTCGGCTCTAAATTTTTCTGCGCGCACACCGAACGATCGCCCTTGCGCACGCCTGCGCGCACAAGGCATCCGATGTGTCATGAGATCCGCAAAACGCGCAGCCGATTCCCAAGCCGGGGGCCACCAGAAACAAATGATC
>JBFMDG010001067.1:0-1512 GCA_040754135.1 Verrucomicrobiota bacterium | reverse complement strand
AAATCCAACGCTCCGTCTGCATCGAAATCTTCCAGCAACCCTGTGAAAATTAATCCGGGAGCATTCTGACAAAATATCTCCTGCCGATAATCCGGTTGCTCGCGCGTGCGCTGAAAAAGAACATTGCTCGCCGCCAAAATGATTTCCGCAAAGCCGTCGCCGTCCAGATCGCGCGTGATCAGCGGATCGATGAAATAACTTCCTTGCAGCGGTGCGATCGCAACGTTCAACACCGGCGCAAAAGGAACCGGTCCGCGCCGCAATTTCCAATCTAATCCGCGGGCATCGATGCGCGCGAAAGCCGCGGGAGCTTCCGGCGTTTTCGGGCGAGTCCACTCCACGCGCAAATCCCCTTCGAGAATCGCACGTTCGTTTTCAGTGGTGTTTGTCAGGTGCGCCGAAAAGTAAAAAATGCTGCGCAGCGCCCGGCCCTGCGGATCCGTTTCAAATCGATTATGGCGGAATTCGACTTGAGCGATTTCCCAGCCGGAAGCTTCGGCCTCGCGCAGGAAGGTTTGCCATTCTTTTTCGGACCACGAGACTTCACTGGCGGTGGCGCGGCGCATCACGATGCCGTGAGCCTTCGATTCCGGTGCGCCCAATAATGGCGGCAAAATGGGAACGCTGGAGAATTGTTTGAGCACCGCCCATTTGTTTGTGGCCTGATTGAGCGCATCCCAGAAGTCATCAACCAATTGCCCGCATTGCTCGGCGAGGCGTTCCTTGGCCCAAACGGTTTCGTCCAGTTTCTTCTCGGTTTCCAATATGGCCTGAATCTGGCGAATCTCTTCCGGAGTGATGTTCGATCCCGCTGCTGCTTTTTCTGGACCGTTTGCGGACCATCGCTTTCTCCAGACCGGCACGGCCACGACCAGCGCGAGAGCGAGCAGCACGAGCAGGGTGATAAGGCGGCGTCGATGCATGAGCTGGCTCATTCGAGGCCATGAGACGCTGGCGAAAGGAGCCGGTCCCTTGCTAGTTTCGAGCGTTCAACCCGTCAAGCAGAATCCCAGAATCCCAGAGAATCATGCGCAGCGGCGGCATGACGGTCATCTGCTTAGCGATCGTCGAACAATCCCAGTTGCAATCCCGCCGGGCGGCGAAAATGCGCCGTGGACAAATCCGGGCCGCGATCCGACAGACCAGCTTTGCGACAGGCCACGTGAAACATCTGCTGGATTTGTTCGGCGAAAATGCCTTCTCCGCGCATGCGCGAGCCGAAATCGGCCTCGTTCAGCTTTCCGCCACGCATGGCGCGAATGCGCTCGATCACTTTCTGTTTGCGATCGGGAAAATGGCGCTCGAGCCAGTTCTCGAAGAGCGGCGCGACCGCAAAGGGAAGACGAAGCATCACATAGCCGGCGTAACCGGCGCCCGCTTGCACAGCGGCAGCGATGATATTCGGCAATTCAAAATCGTTGAGCGCAGGAATCACCGGCGCAACCATCACTCCCACGGGAATTCCCGCTCGGCGCAAAGTCTGGATCGCATCCAATCGGAAGCGAGGCAATG
>JBFMDG010001066.1:0-1513 GCA_040754135.1 Verrucomicrobiota bacterium | reverse complement strand
GCCGGTTTGCGCACCGGGGATAAAGTGCTGCGGGTTAATGAAATTTCTCCACGCCACCTCATCGAACTCTACCGCGAGTTGATCACCCAGGCCGATGACCGCGAGTTTACCTTAACCATTCAACGCGGCCGCGACCGAAAAAATATTTCGGTGCGCCTGATTCCGGAACTGGAATTCTTCAATGCCAAATTGGTGCGGGAAAAAATCGGCGCTTCTCTCCAGGAAATGTCCGCGGAGGTGGCCGCCCGTTTTGGCCTCCGGGCCGGCGACGGGTTGTTAGTGGCCGGAGTGGACAAAAACACCCCAGCTGACCACGCCGAATTAAAGCGCGGCCATGTCATTCAATCGATGGATGGCCAAACGGTGAGCGAAATTCGTGACGTGGCCAAAATTCTTTATGCGAAGAAACCCGGTGAAAAAGTGCAACTCGGACTGGTCATCCAGCGCACGCGAGGAGCCTTTGTGCAATTGTTTCGCGCCACGGTTGAGGTCAATGTGCTTTGAGTGTAAATGAAAAGTCTTTGCGCAAATGAATGACGGTTTCGTGATCGAAGTTTCGGATTTGACCAAGCGTTATGCCGGGACAACGGCCGTTCGCGGCGTTTCGTTTACCGTCGGCAAAGGCGAAATCGTCGGCTTGCTTGGACCCAATGGTGCGGGCAAAAGCACGATCATTCGGATTCTCTCCTGTTTTATTCCGGCCACATCCGGCACGGTGCGCGTGGCTGGATACGATGTTTTTTATGATTGCGATGAGGTGCGCCGGCGCATTGGCTACATGCCGGAAAACAATCCATTGCACCTGGACATGCGGGTGAAGGAGTATTTGAAATTTCGCGCGCGGCTCAAGGGGCTCAGCTCGAACCAAACACGCGAGCGGGTTCAGATCGTCATGGACCAGTGCGGCCTGACCGAAGTCAGCCGGAGAATCATCGGCCAGCTCTCCAAGGGCTACCGGCAACGCGTCGGACTGGCCGATGCACTCGTGCATGAACCGGAATTGATCATCCTCGACGAACCGACGATCGGCCTCGATCCCAACCAAATCCGGTCCGTGCGGCAGTTGATTAAAAATCTCGCCGGCCGCCACACCGTGCTGCTTTCAACCCATATCCTTTCCGAAGTTGAAATGACCTGCAGCCACGTTGTCATCCTGCATCAAGGCCAGATTCTGGCCGCGGATACGACGGAGAATCTGCAGAAGAAAATGAGCAGCGGCGGACAGGTGGTGGCGGAAATCGCCGCGCCATTCAATGATCTTCTCGAGTGCTGGAAAGAAATGGAGATGGTGCAATACTGCGACGTTTCACCCGCCGATGGCACTTATTTTCGCTGTGCCTTGACGCCTCGCGAGGGAGTGGATTTGCGCCCCGCCATCTTTGAAGCGGTTCGCGCGCGCGGTTGGCAGTTGCGCGAACTGACCCGCACCCGTCACACGCTCGAAGATATTTTTGTGCATGTCACACGCCCGGATCGCGAGGAGGAAATCTGATGCACGTCTATTTCGCTTGGG
>JBFMDG010001065.1:0-1548 GCA_040754135.1 Verrucomicrobiota bacterium | reverse complement strand
GCTTCCCTCTATTTGGTGGGCCGGTTGCTTGGATTGAACGTGGCAGAAGAGACTGCGCGCTACATGGAATACGATTGGCGCCACGAACTCGATCCACGAACGGAAGCTTCGCGACAAGCCGCCGGCTGATGCGCACGGGGCGCAAATGACATTGAAACCGCCACGCAATCCCATCGCATTTAAATCCTGCCTGCTTCAAAATACTGTTCAGGGTGCCGGGCGCAAGGTCATCTCCAGCACGGCCCGGCACTGTTACTAATCCATGCTTGGTGCGGTGTCGATACTGATGGTGGCTGCCACGGGTCCGAACCTAATACTAACCATCGTCCTCGATCCTTTGGAACCCTGACGCTGCGTCAGTGATGCTCGGTAAGGAACAGCAGCTCAATCGCGGCGTGTGTTTGGACCCGTTGGTTGGGAGTTTCAAGGCTCACCGGCATCATTCAGGTGCTCCCAAAAACCGTTCTGATGAAGCCAAATCGGATCCGCATTCTCTCTAATGAACTCGTCAACTTCCATGCCATCTGCTTTCGGCGGACGCCTGATGCGCTTCTGCTTCCCGTTGACGAAAACAAACATGAACTCTTCTCGGCGCTTTCGCCGCGCCCTCTTTTCTGCCGGGGTGAGTTTGCGCTTACGTTTGCTCACAGGAATTCATTTGCCCCGCGCTGGTTTGAACACACCGAACGAATTCCTCATGTGACTGCGGCCTCACCGCGCCACTCTCCATCTCCGCGTCGCGTCGCAACGACTCTTCATCACTGAGGTCAGTTCCCGAAACTGGCAACGTCTCCAGCAATGACAGGGCGAGGGCCGCGCGATCCTCATCACTCAATGACAATGCTTCGTTTTGGATTTCCTGTAATTTCATGATCTCAAACGTAACGCCAGCGGCGAATCACTTCCTCGCCGCGAAAAATCTGCCGTCCGATTTGGATGGTGCCCGCCGAAAAATCCGAGACTCGTTCAAGCAATGACAGTGCTGCGCTCAGTCGGCCAACATCGAATTCTTTGCTAGCCAGCTTGCTCATTCGTCTGGCTCGCTGGCTCATCTGGCTCATCAATCCACCGGACCGAACTCTGTAAAACAAACGTGCCGCCGCACTCACAAGCGGTCTCGACATTGCCTTCACCTGCGGTCTCGCACTTCGGACAAATGGTCATGTGCAACGAGCGCTCCAACTCGCTGCGGCACTCTCGACGAAAAAGCCAATAAGCGACAGGTAAACCCAACACTGCAAAAATCGTGAAACGAGTCCAGAATCCCCCGCCACCGACACTGTCCTGCACTGCAACTCCTCATCGACTCACCATCCAGCCGCCTGTTAGTACGACGGTGATGCCGAGCCACGAAAGACCCGCAACAAGAAACCCATGCGCCCTCGCTTCGCCGCATTGGCCGCGTGCCACTTGCCAACTTCCTCAGGTGTGCGTGGAATCCACATGCGCGTGTGGTGGCCAAAAGTTAATCAAAATGCAAATGTGCAGTCCAATCCGTTCAAAGCTGGCAAACGTTGCCGCCGTTGCATCTGCTTGTGAATCGTTAAT
>JBFMDG010001064.1:0-1564 GCA_040754135.1 Verrucomicrobiota bacterium | reverse complement strand
CCCAGCCGACCTCCTGCGGATTCATGATTTCGTAAGTCTCCCGTTTCTTCAAAATGCCATCCTGATGAATGCCGCTCGAATGGGCGAAAGCGTTTTCGCCGACGATCGCTTTGCTGCGCTGGACGAGCAATCCGCTCATGCGCGAGACGAGGCGCGACGTCTTCACGATTTCGCGCGTGTGGATGCCGGTATGAAGGTCGCCGAAGAAATCCTCGCGTGTTTTGACGGACATGACGATTTCTTCGAGGGACGCGTTGCCGGCGCGTTCGCCGATGCCGTTGATGGTGCATTCCACCTGGCGGGCGCCGGCTTTGACGGCGGCGAGGGAATTGGCCACAGCGAGCCCGAGGTCATTATGGCAATGAACGCTGATGACGGCTTTGCCCGAGGCGAATTCAGGGACGGCATCGCGCAATTGGGCAATGAGCATTCCAAACTGATCGGGCACTGCCCAGCCCACCGTGTCAGGAATATTCACCGTGGTAGCGCCGGCGGCCACGACCGCTTTGCAAACCTGGATGAGAAATTCGGGTTCGGTCCGGGAACCGTCCTCGGGCGAGAATTCAACGTCATCCACGAAGGATTTAGCGCGTTTCACTCCTTCGACGGCGAGGCGGAGAATTTCGTGTTGGGCTTTGCCGAGCTTGAACTCGCGATGAAGTTTCGAGGTGGCGAGAAACACATGAATGCGCGCGCGTTTGCCGGCAGGCTTGACGGCGGCTCCAGCGGCATCGATGTCCTTCGGCACGCATCGGGCCAGTCCGGCGATGATTGGGCCTTTGATTTCGCGTGCGATCGTTTGCACGGAGGCGAAGTCCCCCTCGCTGGTGATGGGAAAACCGGCTTCGATGATGTCCACCTTAAGTCGGGCGAGCTGCCGGGCGACCTCCAGTTTCTCGCGCAAGTTCATGGATGCGCCTGGACATTGTTCGCCATCCCGGAGGGTGGTATCGAAGATGAGGATTCGGTTTTTATCTTTCATAACTTCACTTTCGCCGGGCTCATCGAAGAGCCTCAGTGGGTTTATCGGATTTGGACTGAAAATTGTAAACTGGCTTTGCTCGCGCGTTGTTGTTGGCGTTGTTGTTGAGTTTGGCTTTGGGACCGGGGTTTAAAAACAAAAACCCCGCTGCCTCGACTGGCAGCGGGGTGTGAAATCGTTTCTGGATCGCACTACAACCCGACTGCCACTCTGCACAGCAGCAGAGCGTCCGACAGCAGCAGGTTGTTCAATGTGCAATTCACTGGCGCGCTTATCTAGCCGGTTTAAGGGAAGCGGTCAAATGGAATTTTTGACATTGGAATTCTTAAGTCCATTTGAAACCAGAACTTTTTTCATTCTTTTTGGAACCGCATAGGTCCGCATCATTGCACTTTTATTTTCCAGATCGCTTTTGGGAAAACGCTTTCGGGATGCCGGAACGTGCCGAGAACATAAAGGGTGTCGGCTTTCAGTGTCAGCCGCGCAAATGGGAAACTCGGCACGAGCCGAACGGGAGAAACAAAGGTCGGATCGACTGATCCATCGGCATTGAGCCGCACCAGGCCCGGGGCGGGGTGGCCG
>JBFMDG010001063.1:0-1571 GCA_040754135.1 Verrucomicrobiota bacterium | reverse complement strand
ACTATCACCATTGATTATCAGTTGGCGATTCCTGACCGGTCGCTTTCCCTGGCCGGCGGCGCGATCAAGCCATGGCAGACCGGGCAGGGAATGGAATGCCAGCAGGACCTGCTGCGAATGTGTCGCGAGACGGGCATTCGAACCAATGTTCCGTTCGAAAAGCTTTCCGAAGCGCATCAACGCTGGGTCATTGAAGGCGATCCCGATTACGGCAAGGACGAGGAGCACGAATGGCCGCGCGCGTGGTACGGCGTGAAAGGTTATTTTCGCTGGCTCGAATCGCGCGCCTACAAAATGCATGTGCGCGTTTTGCTCTCACGATATCGCGCTTATCAAACCTGCCCCATGTGTCAGGGCCAACGGCTTCAACCCGACGCCTTGCTCTTCAGAATCCCGGTGCCATCGGCCGCATCGAACCCAAACACCACCGCGCCCAATCGCATCGATGCCGGCGCGAACCCGCGCGCCCTTGCGAGTTGTGCGCGTGAAGCACTGACTCTGGCCGATTTTTATCTGCTGCCGATCGATGCCGCGCTGGATTTTGTGGATCAACTGGCCGCGAAGCGTCCGAACCAGGCGTCGGATCCGGTGCTGCTCGTGTTGAACGAAGTGCGTTCGCGCCTGCGTTACCTGGTCGAGGTCGGGCTCGGGTATCTGACGCTGGATCGCCCGACGCGTTCTCTTTCCGGTGGCGAAACGGAGCGCGTGAATCTCACGACCTGCCTCGGGACGCGGCTGGTGAATACCCTCTATGTTTTGGACGAGCCCAGCGTGGGATTGCATCCGCGTGACACCGAACGGCTCGTCCGCGTTCTCGAACAATTGCGCAGTTCAGGAAACACGGTCGTGGTTGTCGAACACGAGGCGAGCGTCATCCGCGCGGCGGACCAGATTGTCGATCTCGGTCCGGGCCACGGCGAAGGAGGTGGCGCCCTGGTTTTTCAAGGCACCTTCGAGGATCTGCTCGAAAGCGACAGCTCATTGACTGGCCAATATCTGAGCGGGCGCAAGCGCATCGAAATCCCCAAACGCCGTCCGCCACCGCCGCGCGTGCCCGGGCGGAGGGAGCATCCGGCGTGGCTGAAAATTTCTGGCGCCACTTTGCATAACTTGAAAAATCTCGCGGTGGAAATTCCACTGGGCCGGTTTGTTTGCGTGAGCGGGGTGAGCGGATCTGGCAAGACCACTCTCATCCGCGAAATTCTCTGGCCGGCGCTCCATCGAAAACTGAAGTCGCAACCCGCCCGCCATCCGTTCTCGATCCTCGGCAAAATCGAGGAACCGGAAAAGAACCAGGATGACGAACCCGAAGATGGAATCATTCCCGGCGTGGAAATCTCCGGCTGGGGATCGCTCAGCCGTGTCTTGCTGGTCGATCAGTCGGCACTCGGCCGCACGCCGCGTTCGAATCCCGCCGTGTACATCGGCGCGTTTGATGATTTGCGCGATTTGTTCGCTCAATCCGATGCCGCCTTGCAACGTGGATTGAATGCGAGTGCGTTCAGCTTCAATTCCAGCCAGGGCCAATGCGAGCGCTGCCGCGGCGCCGGGTTTGAAAAGATCGAGATGCA
>JBFMDG010001062.1:0-1590 GCA_040754135.1 Verrucomicrobiota bacterium | reverse complement strand
AGGCTGCTACGGAACGCAAAATTCAATTCGGCCGTAGCATCGAATGTGAGTTCGATCACTTATCCCTGGTCACACCGCCTCTCGACCAACCATGACGCGCTGGCCAGTCCTCCATCCGCCGGAGCGCCTTTCGCGCGCAGGCAAGCACGTCGGTCCAAGTCACAGCTTGCGCGCAGAAAATATCAGAGCCGACTTACATCAGGCTGCTACGGGGGGCGGAGCAACGAGCGCTCGCGTTTGCTCCAGGTTGTGGCATAATCATGGCCCATGTTCCGCGTCGGATCACTCGAATTGAGTTCCAATCTTTTTTTGTCGCCATTGGCCGGTTACACCAACCTGCCGTTCCGGCTGACTTTGCGAGAACTGGGCGGACTCGATCTCGCCACAACCGATCTGGTCAATGCGCGATCATTGCTCGAAAAAAATCCGAAGGCCTTCAAATTGATCGAAACGTGCCCCGCCGACCGGCCTCTGGCGGTGCAGTTGTTCGGAGCTGTGCCCGAGGAAATGCGCGAGGCCGCGCTCCTGCTCGAAGCAAGAGGTGTTTCCAGTGTCGATATCAACATGGGATGCCCCGTGCGCAAGGTCTGCCGCGTCGGCGGCGGTTCAGCCATGATGACCGACCTGGCCAAAACCGCATCCCTGGTAAAAACGATGGTGGAAGCGGTAAAAATTCCGGTGACAGCGAAAATGCGTTTGGGATGGGATGACGAGAACATCACGGCGCCCGATCTGGCGCGCGTGCTCGAAGATGTGGGTGTGAGCGCGATTTTTGTGCATGGCCGCACGCGCGAGCAGGGGTTTGAAGGCAGGGTAAAGCTCGAAGGCATTCGTTCGGTGGTTCACGCCGTGAAGCGCATTCCGGTGATTGGCAACGGTGATGTGACGACCCCGCAAGCGGCGAAGCACATGCTCGATGAAACCGGATGCGCCGGCGTCAGCATCGGGCGTGGCGCATTTTACAATCCCTGGATCTTCCAGCACACACGCCATTTTCTGGCGACAGGCGAGTTGTTGCCGGAGCCAATGTTCGAGGAACGCATTCGGGTTTTGCGCCGCCATTTTGACTTGATGATCGAGGTGTTCGGCGAAGAGCTGGGCTGTCGGATGTTTCGCAAGGTCGCTCCCTGGTATGCGAAAAGGTTTGGTCCGGCTAATGAGTTTAACAAGCAGGTCGTGACCATTTCGACGCGGGCAGATTTCGAGCGTGTGGTCGCACATTATCTGACCTGGCGCGAACAGTTCCTGGACGAGTCTGGCGAATTGAAACCGCAATATCGGCCCTCACCTTTGATTCCTTCGTTCATGCAAACAGCGGAACCTGCCATCACCCGCCGCGAGCATATTCCCGTGCCCAAAGGCCCGGTAGAAATCTGGTAACGCCCCGCGCAGTGCAAAACCCGGCGTCGCAATGCCATGAGAGACGCGCTCATGCCGGTAGCGGTGAGTGACGAAAAACTCTGAGAGCCTGTCTGAAAAAGCATGAATGTCGAGGAATCATGCCAGTCGCCTGAGTTGAATTCGTATCATCGCGATATAGGCCCAGGCTTCGGCGCTGCTTTCGGTTGTTTCGTAATCCCGCACCAGCCG
>JBFMDG010001061.1:0-1592 GCA_040754135.1 Verrucomicrobiota bacterium | reverse complement strand
AGCCCCGCTGGTCTCCGGCGGGGCTTTTTGCTTTTCAACTTTCAGTTTCAACATTCATGCTCGTTTTATGAATGCGATTCGAATTCTCTTCCCATATCGCTACGAGGGCGCCTGGGTGTTTGACGATCCTGCCGCCGGTTTGCAACGCGAGCCTTTTGTCTGCGACATCGATACCATGATCGATCGGCTTGTGGCCGAAATTCCGGACGCCGCGCGCGGGTTCAAGCTGCTCTTTTCTCCAGCGCCCTTTCCCGGTTATGCCGTCCAGCTCGAATGGCGCCGTGAAGAATACGGAGGCAACTGGTATTTCTGTCCGCAGTACGGACTCGAAGGCTGGCTATGTCCGGCTTTGTTCAAGTATTTCACCGCCGCGCCGCGCGCGCTCTACGCCAAAGCGGAACCAAAGAGTGGTTGATATTTCCCGCGCGAGCCACTACTCAACAGCGCTGCACATGATGAACAAAGTGAACGTGGCCATCGTAGGCGCGTCCGGATATTCAGGCGAAGAACTGGTTCGCCTTTTGTTGAATCATCCGCACGTCGAACTCACGGCTGTAACTTCGCGCCAAAGCGCCGGCCAAACCGTCGCGCAAGTCTTTCCCCGGTTCGCCAGTCATCAGAAATCGCGCACCCTGCGCTTCACCGAACCAAATGCAGAATTGCTGGCGCGCCAGGCGGAAATTGTCGTGCTCGCCCTGCCCCATGGCGTCGCTGCCGAATATGCCGTGCCCCTGCTGAACCTCGGGAGCAAAGTCATCGATTTGAGTGCCGACTTTCGCCTGAAAAGCGCCGAGGTTTACAAGGAGTTTTACGCGCACGACCATCCCGCTCCGGATTTACTGACCCGATCGGTTTACGGTCTCCCCGAGTTTTATCGCGAGGAAATTCGCAAGGCTACCCTCGTGGCTTCTCCAGGATGTTATCCCACCAGCATTCTGCTGCCGGTGCTGCCACTGGTGCGCGCCGGGTTGATCAATCCCGAAGCGATCATCGCCGACTCGTTGAGCGGCGTCAGCGGCGCCGGCCGCAAAGCCGAACTCGATTACCTCTTCGTCGAGTGCAATGAAAGCGTTCGCCCTTACGGCGTACCGAAGCATCGTCACCTTTCCGAAGTGGAACAGGAACTTTCCATCGCCGCGGGAACGAAAGTCGTCATCCAGTTCACGCCCCATCTCATTCCGGTCAATCGCGGAATCCTGACCACGCTTTACCTCGCGCCGAGCGGGCATTTCCAATCGCCCGAAGAGATGACGGCGCTGAGCTTGAAGATTCTCGAGTGCTTCCAGGATGCTTACGCCAACGAACCTTTCGTGCGCCTGCTCGAAGGCAAAGCGTTGCCTGACACCAAAAATGTCGTCGGCACGAATGTGATCGAAATCGCCTGGCGGCTTGATCCGCGCACGGGCCGGTTGATTGTCATGAGCGCCGAGGACAACATTGTGAAAGGAGCCAGCGGGCAGGCCGTTCAGAGTTTGAACATCATGTGCGGTTTTCCCGAAACCGCTGGGCTGCTCTAAAAACAGCCGCACCCATTTCAACACCGCCTCATGAAAATTCGCTTCAAGGAAGTTCCCGGATCGATCGTCGCGCCC
>JBFMDG010001060.1:0-1593 GCA_040754135.1 Verrucomicrobiota bacterium | reverse complement strand
TTGATTTCCTCCATCATTTTCACAAAGACAGGATCCAGATGACCGACCAGGGGTGCGGACATGGCCTTCAACACGGACGGGTGCACGTCACTCGGCCCCGGGCCCATGAGCAGCCGCGGCGGCGCGATAAAAGCGTCAGGTACTTGCATGGGGCGCAGGATACGGAAGGAAATCAAAATGCAAAATTCAAAATTCGAGAAAAGTTTTCAGGAGCGAATCGGTTTTAGAAAATGCGCGCCGCTCTGCTTCTCGCCCGCACATAATTATCGGGCCTGGCCAGTTGCTGGCGCAACCACGACCCGATAAAAGCGTTGGGCCACGGTGGCGGTTTCGTCCACAACCGATGCAGTGTCGGACGCGCTCAGGATTTCATCGTCGGTCACGCTTAATTGAACATAATTGCCCGGGCGCGCCCCGAGGATCGCGCGAACGGCCGCATCATCGAGCGTGATGTTGCGGGCCTGGATCAGAATCTGGCCGCCTTCGGGGAGGGCATCTCGTGAATTGACGCAGAGATTCAACAGCACTTGATGCAACTGTGTGGCGTCGCCGGAGACCGGCCATAAATCACGTTCGATGCGGGTATTGACATCGATGGATTTGGGAAAAGTCTCGATCATGATCCGCTCCATCTCTTTGATGAGGTGGCGGAGTTGCAGGATCTTTTTCTCCCCATCATGTCCTCGTGCGAAGGTGAGAACCTGTTTGACCAATTCCGCGCCACGCCGGGCGCTGGCCTCGACGGTTTTCAAGATGGTTTCGTCATGCGGACGAACGCGGAGCATCTGCACCGCCATGGTGATGGGCGTAAGGACATTGTTGAGATCATGGGCGATGCCTCCGGCCAAGGTGCCGATGCTTTGCATGCGTTGGGATCGCAGGAATTGCGCTTCGAGTTTTTTGCGTTCCGTGATGTCGGTGTTGATCACGAGAACCTCCCTGGGAACCGCATCGGCGCCGCGAACGAGTGACCATCGGCTTTCGACGGTTAGCTCCTGATTATCGCGCGTCACCTGGATGAGTTCACCGGTCCAGTCGCCTTTTTCGTGGAGGGCTTTCCAGGCTTCGGCGAGTTTGAGGTTCTCGCGTTTGGCGAGGAGCCTTTCCACGTTTTGATGGACGATTTCCTCGCGACTCCAGCCGTAGAGACGTTCCGCGCTTTGGTTCCAAAAAAGGATATTGCCGGAGAGATCGTGGACCATGATGGCGTCGCGCGCTTTGTCGAGCAGGGCGGCTTGCTCGCGAATACGCTCGGCGTCCTCGGAACGCTGCCGTTCCAGTTTGCGGCGTTGCAGGTACCACTCGAAAAACTTGAACAGCATGGACCAGAGCAGCGCGGCGGGAAGCTGGACAGCAACCACCACAAGCCAGGGAAACCAGAGTCGTTTTTGTTCAAACAAAAGAAAGGTTCCATGGGAAAAAGCGAGAATGCCGAGCAATGCCAAGCCTGCGGCCGTCCAGGGCCGAACCTGGGGCAGGCCGAACCCAAAGACCACGGCGACCGCGAGCAGAATGCCCCATTCAGCGGCGGGCGCCAAGCGGCTGAGCCATTCCTGCCGAAGCAGATTGAGGAACATGGTCGCATGCACTTCG
>JBFMDG010001059.1:0-1603 GCA_040754135.1 Verrucomicrobiota bacterium | reverse complement strand
GTCAGGAAGCGTGGGAACTGGTCACGCGCCGGCGCTTGCAGGAAACGAACAAATTCGAAGAGATCTTCGAGGAGCAACTGCATTTGCGCGAACAGATCGCGCGGAATGCCGGTTTTGAAAACTATTTGCAATATGCCTTTCGCGCCCGCGGCCGGTTTGATTATTCGCCGGAAGATTGCCTGCGCTTTCATGAAGCGATCGAGGCCGAGATCATGCCGGTCTTGCGCGAACTCCAGGCTCAACGGAAATCGCAGCTCGGTCTGGATCGTTTGCGCCCCTGGGATCTTGCGGTGGATCCATTAAATCGCCCGCCATTGCGTCCCTTCGAGCAAGTGGACCAAATGGTCTCCGGCACGCAACGCATCTTCGATCAGCTGGACGCCGGCCTCGCGCGCGGCTTCCGCACGTTGCAGGATTTGAAACTTCTCGACCTGGCCAATCGCAAGGGCAAAGCACCTGGCGGCTATCAATCGACCTTGTCGGAAGCGCGCCTGCCATTCATTTTCATGAATGCGGTCGGCGTGCAACGCGATCTCGAAACCATTCTTCATGAAGCCGGCCATGCGTTTCATGCGCTGGCCACGCGCGGCGAAGATTTGTACGCTTACCGCAATCCGCCCATCGAGTTTTGCGAAGTCGCCTCGATGAGCATGGAGTTGCTCGGAAATGAATTCATCGAATCTTTTTACGCGCCCGCCGAGGCCAAACGCGCCCGACGCGATCATCTCGAAGGCATCGTAGAAATCTTCCCGTGGATCGCAACCGTGGATGCATTTCAACATTGGATCTATTCGCATCCCGGCCATGAACGATCGGAACGGAGCGCCGCGTGGGTCGATCTGATGAGGCGTTTTGGAGGCGAAGTCGATTGGACCAATTACGAAGCAGCGCGGGCCAATCTCTGGCACAAACAACTCCACATCTTTTTGCATCCGTTCTACTACGTTGAATATGGGATCGCGCAGCTCGGCGCCCTGCAGGTCTGGATGAATGCACGGCGCGATCGCGCGGCGGCGCTCCAGAAATATCAACAAGGCCTGGCGCTGGGTGGATCAAGGCCGTTGCCCGAGTTGTTTGCAGCCGCCGGATGCCGGTTCGATTTCAGTCGCGAAACGGTGCGGCCGCTGGTGGAACTCGTGCAACGCGAATTGCAATCACTCAACTGAGCCGGCGCAATGCTCGCATTGATATTTCCGCGCGAGTTTACCGAATTATTTTTCTGCGGCGAGTGACACGCACAACAACTCCTCGTCATTCCTGGCGAACATGCAACGATTGGCAAAGGCCGGCGCTGTCCAAGCCATTCTCGCGGGTCCATAGGGAGAGGTCGGTTTGATGAACGGCACGCGCCCCAGCTCTTCGTATTTCCTGGGCGTCAGCCGTGCGAGGATCAATTCCCCTTGCTCGTTGAGGAGCCATTCGAATGGACCATTCGGAATCAGGTGAATGCAACCGCCATTGGTCGCTTTGGCCACCTGATTCGTCGCCCAAATCAATCGGCCGCTCTTCGCTTCAACACACACCAATTCCCCACTCACATTGCACGTGAAAAGGTGGCCTGCTTTGAGGTAGGCGCTGGAAGTCTCGCTGACGAGCTGTCGTG
>JBFMDG010001058.1:0-1609 GCA_040754135.1 Verrucomicrobiota bacterium | reverse complement strand
CGCGCATCTGGAAGCCAATGGCATCGATTTGAATTCACAGAAGGTCACGTTAGGGGCCTTCTTGAAAATGAATCCGAAAAAAGAAACGTTCACCAATAACAAAACGGCGAACGCTCTCCTGACGCGCGAGTATCGACACCCATACGTCGTGCCGGCAAAAGTTTGAACCGCCCTTCCGCGGCATCGGTTCGGACAAGCATTGGCGCTCGATCTCGCAATCGATTCGAGCGCCGCCAAGCAAAGCGGCGTCGAGAGTTCGTTGCTGACCATTGCATTTGCTTTTGAAACGTGAACCCATCGGAGCGCCTATGAAAACGATCACACGACGCAGTTTCCTTCAAAGTTCGCTCACCACCGCGGCGGCGCTCAGCCTGCCCGCGCGGGCCTGGGCCAGCGTGCCCGGCGCTAACGGGGATATCCGCGTCGCCGTAGTCGGATTCAACGGCCGGGGCAAAAGCCATATCGAAGCCTTCCGCAAAATCAAGGGCGCACGGGTGGTGGCGCTTTGCGACGCCGATCGCAATGTGCTGGAATCGGAGGCCAAAAAATTCCGCGACCGCAGCGAGCCCATCCAAACTTTCACCGATGTGCGGCAGCTCTTGCACAGCAAAGAGGTGGATGTCATCGCGACGGCGACGCCAAACCATTGGCACGCGCTCATCAGCGTGTGGGCCTGCCAGGCGGGCAAAGACGTTTACGTGGAAAAACCGGTGTCACACAACGTTTGGGAAGGGCGGAAAATTGTCGAGGCGGCTCGGAAGTACAACCGCATCGTGCAAACCGGCACGCAGAGCCGGTCCAGCGGCGCATTGCGCGAAGCGCTCGCCTGGGTGCAGGCGGGCCACCTGGGAAAAATAAAAATCGCGCGCGGCCTTTGTTATAAACCGCGCCAAAGCATCGGTAAAGTTTCCGCCCCTCAACCAGTCCCCAGTCACATCGATTACGATCTCTGGTGCGGACCCGCGCCCCAGGAACCGCTCCGCCGCAAAAATCTGCATTACGATTGGCATTGGGTCTGGCCAACGGGCAATGGCGACATCGGCAATCAAGGCATTCACCAGATGGATATCGCCCGCTGGGCTCTCGGAAAAAACGAATTGTCGCGCGGCATCATTAGTGTCGGCGGACGATTTGGTTACGAGGACGACGGTCAAACGCCCAACACCCAATTCGTCGTTCATGATTTCGGCGATGCCCTCCTGATTTTCGAAGTGCGCGGCCTGCCGAAGGACCGCAATTGCCAGGAGAGCGGCCAGTGGAAAGGGGAGAACATGGATCGCTACAAAGGCCAGGGCATCGGGCATGTCATCGAATGCGAGCATGGCTATCTGGCGGGCACAACCGCGTATGACAATCAAGGCAATGAAATCAAAAAATTTTCCGGGGAGGACGAAGGGCATTTCGAGAATTTCATCCAGGCGGTGCGAAGCCGAAAAGTGAGTGATCTGAATGCGGACATCCTCGAAGGCCACCTCTCGAGCGCCTTGTGTCATCTGGGAAATATTTCGCATGCGCTTGGGAAAACCCTGCGCCCGGAAGAAGTCCGCGAAAAACTCCGCAGCGACAAAGCGGCGATGGAATGTTTGGACCGCTTTGAAGCCCATCTCGC
>JBFMDG010001057.1:0-1615 GCA_040754135.1 Verrucomicrobiota bacterium | reverse complement strand
TCACCCTTCCCCCCTCCCCCTCAGCGAACGTCCGCGCCATTTCGCCGTGGCGAAAAAGAGCGCGAACCCTGACCCAATCGTCGCCAGGCCAAAGACCGAGAACGCGCGCAGCAAGAGGTTGTTGAAATTATCGCGCCCCGAGTAATCCATGGTGTGGAGCATCCAGAGAAAATCAAAAATGCGCCAGGGCGTGTTGCGAAAGGCTCGCACTGCGCCCGATCCGGCGTGCACATAAAGGCGCGTGCCGGTCGCATCATCGAAGCCCACCTGCCATGCCGGCAACGGCTGCCGGCGGTACTCGTGATGGCCGCTGGTGGATTCGATGCGCGCGATGTTTTTCACCCCGTTCGTGCCTGCGTAAGCCGCGCGCGCAATGCGCTTGGCTTCCTCCTCCGAAATTTCAGGTCGCAACAATCCGGTCGAGGCATCCGCCAGTTTGAATTGTATTTCGCCGCGCTGATCCAAAAACGTGACGCGATAGATCGGTTGATCCAGCAATGGCAGAAGCTCGACGCTGCGCACTTCTTGAAATCCAGCCAGAGACGCCATGTTCTCGATCACACGCGCCGGAGAAATGAGAGTGGCTCCTGGCGAAATGCGCAGCGCGGGAGGCGGAGCTTTTTGCGGATCGGCGTGGACTGTATCGAGCGACATCCAGCTGAAATAAAGTCCTCCGACAGTCCAGCCGAGAAACTGAATGCCGATGACCACTCCAAGGTAGCGATGTGCGCGGCGCAAGGCGGCAGTTGAAATCATGCATGCAGTCGGGCCGATCGCAACGATCCCGTCCAGAAAAAAACGAAGAGAATGGCGAGGCTGCCGCCATCCAGACAGCAGCCTCGCTTCTCGCAGTAACCCAAACGGACACCACCTTGGCCTCCCCGTGAACCGCTCTCATGCGAGTGGGGCGGTTCAAGGGAAAACCCGCACCGATTGCGTTACGCCACCGGGAGGTGGTCGCAACCCCACGGTTATCTCGGCTTCAATTCCGGTTTCCGTTCAATTCCATTTCAGGTGGCGGCCCGCGCTGCCAACTTTTGCATGGACGCTGCCGTTCAATGCCTGGTCGATTTTTTCAAGCCGGGC
The DNA here is from genome assembly GCA_040754135.1 of Verrucomicrobiota bacterium. Classification (GTDB taxonomy): domain Bacteria; phylum Verrucomicrobiota; class Verrucomicrobiia; order Limisphaerales; family SIBE01; genus JBFMDG01. The sequence continues at coordinate 529 of JBFMDG010001057.1, read as the reverse complement.
CAGGATTTGCCTGCGTTCGCGTTCGAGCTGTTTTCGAATCGCGGTGGATTGTTTCGTGTCGTGAGTTTTCATGGCGAAGCTTCAGGTTTCTTGAGGACGTCGCGTAAAAGAGAGAGGAACTCGACTGCGGTCCAGGGCTTGTGCAGGAAGGCAACCGGACCTCCCAAATTCTTTTCCAAACACGGCTCGGCGCCGCTCGCCAGGATAAAACGCGTTTGCGGGTTGTGGCTGCGAATCGTCCGAACCAGCTCCAATCCGGTCATTCCCGGCATGCTGCAATCGGTCACAATCACCGCGATGTCATCGTGCTTTTCGCGATAGATCGTTTCCGCTTCATGACCGTTCGTTGCCGTCAGCGCGCGGTATCCATGCAGGCGCAAAATCGTCTCGGTCAGTTCACAAATGGCAGGGTCATCATCCACCACCAGCACCAGTTCGCCCGCTCCATGCGGAATGCGCGCTGGCGCGGCATGCGCGATAGAAGGCGCGGCGGCGGTCACAGGCAGATAGATGTCGAAAACGCTTCCTT
>JBFMDG010001056.1:0-1616 GCA_040754135.1 Verrucomicrobiota bacterium | reverse complement strand
TGCCTTGCTTCGATTCGCTGACTCATTACAATGCGGAAAAATCAAACCCTGACCTTTTGAAATTCCCTGAGCTTTTATGAATGCATCCGCTTCCATCTCTCGCCGGCGGTTTCTGGCGGCGTCGGCAGTCGCACTCGCCGCGCCCCGCATCTTGACCGCGCAAAAAACCGATAAGCCTTTGGTGATTGGCAGCGGCGAATACCGTTACGAAGTGCTGCACAATTGGGCGCGGTTGCCCGACCGTTATTCGTGGCAAACCACGCACAATGTGGCCGTCGACGCGGACGGCAATCTTTACGTCATTCATGAGGGCCGCGAAAACCTAAAGGATCATCCCTCGATTTTCGTGTTCGATCCGCAAGGGCAGTTTGTGCGGGCGTTTGGAAATCAATTCCAGGGCGGCGGACATGGTTTGGAAGTGCGCACCGAAGGCCGGGAGCAATTCCTTTACGTCACCGGATATCAACAGTTGAAGAATTTTGCCAAGCTTACCCTCAAGGGCGAATTGGTCTGGGAAAAACGCGCTCCCATGGAGTCGAAAGCTTATGCCAAAGACGAAGATACCAAACCGGTAAAACGCTGGGGCCGCGATGCCTTCATGCCCACCAATTACGCGTTCCTCCCCGATGGCGGATTCTTTTTGGCCGATGGCTATGGCGCGTGGCGAATCCATCGTTACGATAAAAATGGCCAGTGGATCTCGATGTTCGGCGAACCGGGCAAAGGCGACGGGCAATTCGACACGCCCCACGGCATCGCGCTCGATACTCGCCCTGGGCGCGAACCGTCAGTCGTCGTCGCCGATCGCGCCAACAAACGGTTGCAATGGTTCACGCTCGAAGGCAAACACCTCAAAACGCTCGACGGATTTATTCTGCCGGCCAACCTCGACAGTTTGAATGAGGTGCTCCTGGTTCCGGACCTCAGCGCGCGGATCACGCTCCTCGACAAGAACGATCAGGTGATCACTCATCTCGGCGAAGATCCGGAATGGCGCGCGCAAGTGCTCAAAGACGGGATGAAACTGCGCGGCAGTCCAAAGGGTGAAGGTTGGGTTTCTGGAAAGTTCCTGCATCCGCACGACGCTTGTTTCGATCCCGCTGGAAACATTTTTGTCGCCGAGTGGGTCCACACTGGCCGCATCACCAAGTTGCGCAAAGTGAGTTGAGATGAAACGGGCCGGTTGGCTGCTGGCAGCACTGCTTTCACTCGGGATTGCTCCGGCGGATGGCGCCGTGGCGGAGCGCAAGCCGAATATTCTTTTCCTGCTTCCGGATCAATGGCGGGCTCAGGCATTTGGTTTCGCCGGCGATCCCAACGTCAAAACTCCGCATTTGGATCGGCTCGAACGCGAGTCCATTCATTTTACGCAGGCCGTGGCTGGAATGCCGGTTTGCTCGCCGACGCGCGCCTCATTGCTTACGGGTCAACGGCCCTTAACGCATGGCGTTTTCCTTAATGACGTTCCGCTCGATACCAATGCCGTCACGCTGGCGAAGGTTTTAAAGAGCGCCGGATACGACACAGCTTTCATTGGCAAATGGCACGTGGATGGTCATGGGAGCCGCTCGGCATTCATTCCGCGCGAGCGCCGGCAAGGATTTGATTTTTGGAAA
>JBFMDG010001055.1:0-1621 GCA_040754135.1 Verrucomicrobiota bacterium | reverse complement strand
ATCGCGGGCGGATTGTTCGAGCGGGACCAGGTGGTTCCGAATGACGTCGAGCAATGGACGGTCTGTTTCGAACATATTGCCTCCACCCGCCGGTGAGAGACCTCAATGGGCCGCTGTGGCGAGTTGTTCCCGATGCGCTTTCTCAAGCAAGTCACGCACTTCATCATCGCTGGTTTGGGAAAAATCCTTGTACCAAAGTCCCACCGCCAGGAACGGGTCTGGTGTCCGTCCGCAAACCACCTCATCCACTTCATGCCGGAATGCTTCGCAAGTCTCCGGCGCGGCCGTCGGAACGGCAATGACAATGCGCGCGGGGTGCTTTTGACGAAGCGCAGTGACCGCGGCGCGCATGGAAGAACCGGTGGCGAGCCCGTCATCCACGAGGATCACAATTTTCCCGCTGAGTTCCGGGAAGGGCCATTTGCCGCGGTAAAGGCGCTCCCGGTGTTCGAGCCGCCTTTGCTCGTCGGCAGTGACCCTTTCCATTGTTGCCGGGCCGATGTTAAAAGCGCGCACGACGGAATCGTTGAGGACGCGCACGCCGCCGGAGGCGATGGCGCCCATGGCCAGTTCTTCGTGACCCGGCAGGCCCAATTTGCGCACTAAAAAAATGTCGAGCGTTGCGCCCAGGGCTTTGGCCACCTCGTAGGCGACCGGAACCCCGCCGCGCGGCAAAGCCAGGACCACCACATCCGGGCGATGGGCGTAATCCGAAAGTTTTTGACTGAGAAATCGCCCTGCCTCGCTGCGATTCCGATATTTTGAATCCATCTTCACCCTTCAGTATTCCCTGTTTAGGAGAACCGCTTCAATTAGGATTTCACCTTAATCTGCCTTCCTTGAAGTGCCTACGAGGACTAGGTGAGATGCGCCTCCTTTGCGCAAGCGGGCTTGGAATTGACGACGGCACGTTGAATACTCTTAGCCTGGCCCGTGGCGGATCGAATAACCTTTTGTACCAATCAATGCGCCAAATCGATTCACCTGGAATCGCGCGGCGAAGTGCGGCGGGCCGTTTGGTTGAGGATACTTGCCTATGAAAAGCTTGACGGAACATCTCTGGTTCGAGGTGCCGCGCCGGCGCGGCTTTGTGAACATCACCGCCACCATTGCCGATCTGGTGCGGAAAAGCGGCGTCCAGGAAGGCCTCTGCCTGGTCAACGCCATGCACATTACCGCAAGTGTGTTCATCAATGACGCGGAAGAGGGATTGCTGGCCGATTATGACGAATGGCTCGAACAACTCGCGCCCCACGAGCCGGTCTCGAAGTACCGTCACAACCAAACGGGCGAAGACAATGCCGATGCCCATTTGAAACGGCAGATCATGGGGCGGGAAGTGGTCGTAGCGATCACGAAGGGCAAACTCGATTTCGGTCCGTGGGAGCAGATTTTTTACGGCGAGTTCGATGGCCGCCGCCGCAAACGCGTGCTCGTAAAAATTATTGGAGAATAAGGAATCGAAACCAGTTTGGCCAGACCAGGGCGCGCTGCGCAGCGATTCCGCACGATGGGGTTTAAAACTATTGTTTCGGACTTGAAGGCTATTTTTTTAGCGGTGCCGAGCCGATCAGAGCGCGACACCGCCACTTCAAGACGACACTTTCCCCGCATGGAATTG
>JBFMDG010001054.1:0-1626 GCA_040754135.1 Verrucomicrobiota bacterium | reverse complement strand
GACCTCGATTAATTGAGAGTGCGCGTTTCATCGCACTTTTGACCTGCGTCATCCGGCACAAAAATAAATCGATCCGCGGCAAGTTTCGCCGCAGAAAAAGGGTTTCCTTAGTCGGAAATTCAATCTTCTGCGGCCATTCGTCCTGGCGACAGGGCCATACAATGCGACTGAACTGGCGTTCTGCAAAAGTCGCGGTCCGGACGTTAACTTGCCGGTGTGGCCGCGGCCCGTTTCTCGAGAATGGAGCTGACAATTTTTTGAGCGAGCTCAGGTTTTTCGATCAAGGCCTGACGGGCGGCATCGCGGCCTTGTCCGATGAGTTCCCCACTGAATTGCAGCCAGGCGCCCTTCTTTTCCACCACACCGCTGTCGAGGCCGACGTCGAGAATGCTCCCTTCTTTGTTGATGCCTTGATTGAAGTAGATGTCGAACTCGGCTTCGGCAAAGGGCGGCGCGACTTTGTTCTTCACGATTTTCACTTTGACGTGATTGCCGATGGCCACGCCGGCGGCGTCTTTGAGCACATCTTTGCGGCGGATATCGATGCGCACGCTGGCGTAGAATTTGAGCGCTTTGCCGCCAGGAGTTGTTTCCGGGTTGCCGAACATGACGCCGACCTTTTCGCGAATTTGGTTGGTGAAAATGCAGGTGGTTTTGGCTTTGTTCAAAATGGCGGTCAGTTTCCGGAGCGCCTGGCTCATCAATCGCGCCTGCATGCCCATGGTAGCCATGCCCATTTCGCCCTCGAGCTCGGCTTTCGGCACCAGTGCGGCGACCGAATCAATGACGATGACATCGAGCGCGTTGGAGCGGGCCAGCGTTTCACAAATGGTGAGCGCTTCCTCCCCACTGTCCGGCTGGGAAACGAGCAGATCGTCGAGGTTGACGCCGAGCTTCTTGGCATAAGCCGGATCGAGAGCGTGTTCGGCATCGATAAACGCTGCCAGCCCGCCCGCCTTTTGTGCGTTGGCAATCACGTGCAACATGAGCGTGGTTTTTCCTGACGATTCCGGTCCGAAGATTTCAATGACGCGTCCCCGGGGCAAACCACCGACACCCAGCGCGAGGTCAACGGCCAGCGCGCCGGTGGGAATGACATCGATTTTGATTTTTGCGTGCGCATCACCGAGCCGCATGATGCTGCCTTCGCCGTAGGTTTTGGTGATGGTGGAAATGGCCGCTTCAAGTTCGCGCTGGCGCGTGGCGGCCGCTTTGGCCGCTTCCGCTGATCGATTGTCGGCGGCAGGGGTTTTTTCGGTTATTTTGGCAGGCATAAGAAATCTGTTTGAGTTGTTAAAAGCTTGGGTTAATCCGCTCGCGGAAAGGAATACTCGTTCGCTGGCTGCGGGTCAATCTTTCTGAAGCTGGCGAAGCTTGTGCATCGCTTTTCCGTGATTTGTGTCACGGTTCTGATTTAGTGGAAGGAAATCCCAGTTGCCGCAGGACAGATTCGCCAAAACGCAGAGCTGCTCGGTTGACTTCGCACTTGCTCGATGAGGGTCCCCGCCACACACTTCACGATCATCGAAAAGCGCAATGAACGAAAACTGAATTGCCCCACCTGATTATGAAAACATCATTTTCCATATCGTCGGCGTTGCTCATTGGCACAGCCGCTTCCGTGAT
>JBFMDG010001053.1:0-1629 GCA_040754135.1 Verrucomicrobiota bacterium | reverse complement strand
CCAAACGCCGGCAAGGACGACGATTCCCAAGACCATCAACGCAAGGAAATAACCTCTCAGCACGCCGGGCCTCGGTTTGCCCGGAAGCGAAGCCGCGGATGAAACGCTCTCTTCAGGCCCGGCTTGCATTCGTAAACATGCGGTTCGAATTCGAAATCGCTGCCTTCATCAATTGCCTTCGATCCCTCCGCCAACGGTGATCCGCCAGCCACGCGCATCTGACTCGATCTTTGCCTGGCGAGATTCGGCGTCGCGCTGGAATTGGCCGCGAGCGAGTCAGGAACCCGCCACGGTTCGATCCCTCGCGCGGTTGAACACACTCCTGAGCAGTGGCAGCGGGCTGCGGACGGTGGGTCACCGCATCAAACCCGGCGGCGGGCCGCCCATGCGCGCCATCATCTTCTGGAACTTCCCCATTTTTTTCATCATCTGCTGCATCTGTCCAAACTTGTTCAGCAGATTGTTCAACTCCGCCACACTCACGCCACTTCCTTTGGCAATGCGCAAGCGGCGCCGCGCATTCAGGATTTGCGGATGCTTCCGTTCCTTGGGCGTCATGGCGCAGATCATTCCTTCCATGCGCCGGAACTCGCGTTCGCTTTTGGTGAGATCCGTCGATTTCAACACTTCTCCGCCGCCCGGCAGCAGGCCGACAATTTTTTCCAGCGAACCGAGCTTTTTCATCTGGCGCAATTGATCGAGAAAATCTTCCAGGGTGAATTGCCCTTTGCGCATTTTCTCTTCCAGGCGCTTGGCTTCATCGATGTCCACCGCTTCCGCCGCTTTCTCGACCAGGCTGACGACGTCGCCCATCCCGAGAATGCGCGAGGCCATGCGTTCCGGATGAAACGGTTCGAAATCTTCCGGCTTCTCGCCGACACCGACGAATTTGATCGGTTTGCCAGTGACCGATTTGAGGCTCAAGGCCGCGCCGCCGCGCGCGTCGCCATCGAGCTTGGTCAGGATCGCGCCGGTGATATGCAGCGCTTTATCGAAATGCGTGGCCACATTCACGGCCTCCTGGCCGGTGGCGGCGTCGAGGACCAGCAATATTTCCTGCGGCTTGACGAGGTCGCGAAGGCGAACCAACTCCTGCACGAGCGGTTCATCGATCTGCAGCCGGCCGGCGGTGTCGAAGATGAGCACGTCGCGGCCGTTGGCGCGGGCGAAATCGAGAGATTGGCGCGCGATTTTGAGAACGTCCGTTTCGCCCTTGATGAGGAAAGTGGGGAGGCCGAGCTGCTGGCCGAGCGTTTGCAATTGATCCATGGCGGCAGGACGATAAACGTCGCACGCCACGAGCAGCGGATGACGTCCTTGTTTTTGCAGAAGACGTCCCAGTTTCCCCGACGAAGTGGTTTTGCCCGATCCATGCAGGCCCACCATCATCAGGCAAATGGGCGCACCGGTGAGATTCAATCCGGCATTTTCAGCGCCGAGCAGATCGACCAATTCATCATGGATGATTTTGATGATCTGTTGGCCGGGCTGAATGCTTTGGATGACTTCCTGGCCAAGCGATTTTTCTTTAACCCGTTCGATGAAATCGCGGGCCACTTTGAAATGGACGTCGGCATCGAGGAGCGCGAGCCGCACTTCGCGGAGGGAATCGGAGACATTCGCCTCGGA
>JBFMDG010001052.1:0-1636 GCA_040754135.1 Verrucomicrobiota bacterium | reverse complement strand
GGGCTAGGATGCGTTGCCGGCAAAAGACAAGTTGTGGGTGATGGCGGGTGGCGTGGGCTTTTCCGGAAGCCAATTTTCGAGGGCGTCTCTGAGGGCCTCGTCCACCCGACGAAGGTGCACGCCACTGGCGCGCAAACGGCTTGAATCGAGAACGCAATTCGAGCGCGGCGCGCGCGCGGCATAGCGATAAAACTCCGCGTCATTTTCCCAAAAGGGAAATTCGCGATTGGGTTCGAGGAATTGTTCCATCAATTTCACCACTTCGCGCGTGGAGATGTAGCCCGGGTTGGTGACGTTGTAGATGCCAAATGGGGCCTGCCGCTCCCAGAGATCGAGGCAGGCCCGGACGAAATCGCCGCGATGACTGAGCGAATTGAAATTGTCGTAGAGCCGCTCGTAGCGGAGCAGTTTGCTCAGGTAATTGCGCGGGTGATCGAATTCATCGAAAGGCATGCGCAACCGCCAGATGTACCCTTCGCTCCGGAGCGGAAGCGAAGCGGAACTGTCCTCGGTGCAAGCAGCCAGCGCTTCTTCGGCGAGAGCTTTCGATCCGCTGTAAAAGCTGCAGGGTGGATGCCTGAAACTGAAATTGGGGCGATCCGATTCTTCAAAGCCATGAACGCGCTCGGGAAAATGACTGAGGACGAACCGGACCGATTCCTGGTTCAGATCCGGCTCAACTTGCCACTGCCCATTGGTCTCGATTTTCGCGCCGTTGAAAATGCAGCCTGAGGAAACATGCCCCCAATGCGTGCCGGTGATCACACACGCGTTCGCCATGGTTTGCGGCAAAAGGCAATTGCCGAAAATCGTTTCGGCTCGCGCGGTTTCGCAGGCATCCACATTGGGCCGGCCGGCGAAACCGGCCGCATTGATGACGAAATCGGGGCGAGTCGAGATGAGAAAGCGACAGAGTTCATCGAAGCGGGTGTAATCCACTTCGCCTCGTGAAAGCGCAATAAAAGAGTGATCGCGGCGTTTCAGTTCGGCAACGAAGGCGGTTCCGATGTAACCGCTGGCGCCGAGCACGGCGACGACGGGCTTTCTGAGTCCGTAAAGATCCAACATGGAAGAGTTCTCCTTTCTGGACGAGCGCCCCTGGTGGCGCTCGTCCCTTCGTGGGCTTCAACTCCGCAAAAGCAATTCCAGGTACTCGCGGTATTCACATCGCGGCATGCGATCGATAACCTGCAAAAGCTGATCACGTGAAATGAAATTCCGGCGCAGCGCGGCTTCTTCGGGACACCCGATTTTGATTCCCTGCCGCTTTTCAATGGTCTGCACGTAAGCCGAAGCTTCATGCAAGCTGCTGCTTGTCCCGGCATCGAGCCAGGCAAAGCCGCGTTGCAACCGGTAAACTTTCAACCGGCCCGCCTGAAGATAACGGTCGTTCACATCTGAAATCTCCAGCTCCCCGCGCGCCGATGGCCGCAAATCTCGAGCGATCGACACCACCTCCTGATCGAAGAGATACAGGCCGGGAATGGCAAAATCACTTTTGGGATGAAGCGGTTTCTCGGTGATGGCCGTGGCTCTTCCAAGATGATCGAATTCAACCACGCCATAACGTTCGGGATCTTTCACCTGATATGCGAAAATGACCGCGCCGTCGGAAAACTTTTCGAACGCCTGCTGA
>JBFMDG010001051.1:0-1645 GCA_040754135.1 Verrucomicrobiota bacterium | reverse complement strand
CTCGGTCGGGAAATGCAACCAGCGTTTGAACCCAGGTCTGCACCACGCCATCGAGTGAGTGCGTAGCCACGGGATTCCACGGCAGTAACTCGCCAGATCCACGGTGGAATGCCGCCAGGTTTTTTCTCGGTTCGCCACTGGCAGAGTCGAACATTCCTCCCACGAATAAACTGTCTTCGATCCGTGTCAGCGCCAGCACCAGCCCTGGCACCTCCGGATGCCAGTCTGAATCCACGGTGTGATCCGCAAGCACTCGCGCCAGATTCCTCCGAATCAAACCGCCAACACGCGTAAATTCTCCGCCCAGAAACCAGCCACCGTCACCGTCCGGAATGGCGGCATACACCGCCCCGTCTATTTGCGGAAAACTGCTTTCGCGCGCGCCGGAGATGTTGTCAAACAAGTCGCAACGGGGCGCGTCCGGCCTCCAGTCCTCAAACCAGCCGCCTACAAACACGAGGTCATCGACGACGGCAATGGCGGATACCGTTGAATTGGGAACCCAATAGTCCGGCCGGGGCATTTCTAAAGGCTGGGCTAAAGTTCGACCGCCTCCCGCCATCAGAAGGGCAAGCAGGCACCAGAGTCCCTTGAACGGCACGGTGCGCATCCGATTGCTCTCGATCGGCACACGGGCATTTCGAATACTTGGCCAGAGCTGCCAACGCATCTCTCGTGATACTGAATGGTGAAACGGGTCGAGCTTTAGCGAAAGTGGATCATGCCGGTATAGCGTATACCAGTCAATCTCACGCCAGCTCCTCAGCTCCTGTCGTCCTAATGTTCCCATGGACGACGCGTTCACCTTGCTCGAATTCGCAAGCCGAAGCGCGGTTCTTACAAAAATCTTTTCCGTCTCGTTGAACTGCGCGCCGAATTCTTTGAAAGATTAAGTCACGCCACCGCGGATAATAGGGACAAACCTTTTAACAAAGCGAAACAAAGCACACCTATGAAACTCCATCGCGATCATGTACTCTTCACAACGCGAAATAGCCGTGGTTCAGGCTTTATGGTTCTGCCTCATGCCAAGGAGGTCGTCAGTTTGAAAGTTCGCACGGGCCTCAAAGCAGGTTCACTCACCAACAATCACAACGAACAGTCCACCGGAAAACTCAAAGTCGCGACCCACGTGCGCGCGGGTGCCCTCACCTCGAACCACAACACCACGATGCGGTAGTCGAACTGCCGACGTGATGTGGATCTCCGAATCCTCATCGCGCCTTAATCAGCGTGCCGCAATGGATTGCGCCAGTGCCCAGGCAAGGCTCAGGCAAGGATTGCCTCGGGTTTAATTTCGGCGTATGAAGCCCTTCAGCACCTTGATCCCACTCCTGTTCATGCGCGCTTGGCAGACTGGATTAACAGCGAGGCGGTTTTTTCTCTTTTTCATTTGCATCCTCACATGCTGCGGCGCAGAACCGGCGATTGCTCAATCGCAAGGGAACGCAGCTGACCGCACCACAACCTCCGCAGCCCAAATCCTCAGTCTGGTCGGCAAAGTCGAAATTTCGCGCATCGGCTCCGACCTTTGGGATCCGGCTTACACTAACCAGGTGTTGCAAGCGGGTGATCGTTTGCGCACCGGCGCTCGCAGCCGCGCCACCATTCGGCTGTCGCCACTCACCGTCATTCCAGTCGGCGA
>JBFMDG010001050.1:0-1647 GCA_040754135.1 Verrucomicrobiota bacterium | reverse complement strand
CACGAGCTCAGCCAGGTCGTGATCGCTCTGGAACCGAGGCTGCGTGATTGGTCGCGTCCCAATTCCACCCTGCGCAGGTTGTGCGCTATCGCTTAACATAGGCATTTATTTATGACGCTGTGTTTAAAAGAGTGCGCGCTGGGCGGCAATCGCTCGGCGCCGGCTTTTCGCAGAGGTTTGCCTCGAGGGTGCGATCAAAAAAGACTTTCGTTTCGATAAGGCTTTTGCTACTGGAGACGCGATTCCGATAACAGCCACCAAGCGCTCTTCCTTCGATGAAAACAATCCTGGTCATCGATGATTCCCAGGATGTGCGTGAGTTGATTGGTGACGCGCTTGCGGCCCGCGGTTTTGCGGTGTTGCTGGCTGGGGACGGATTGGAAGGGTTGGAACTGGCGCAAGAGCACAGCCCCGATTTGATTTTGTGTGATGTGCGGATGCCGCAATTTGACGGCCATGCCACTTTGGCGGCTTTGCAGGAGGTGCCCGGCACTTCGATGATCCCGTTTGTGTTCCTTTCCGGGGAGAGCGACACGGAGATTTTCCGCAAAACACTCTCGAAAGATCAGTATCTTCCCAAACCGTTTACCCTTTCGGAATTGCTCGCCATCGTGCAAAAGCGCCTCAGCACCTGACCAGAGGGTGGGGTGAAACGCGGCTTGTATCCCGCGGCAAGGCTGCGATTGACTTCGCAGTGAGGCGAAGCCATCCAATCGGGAACTCTCGGTTTATTTTTTCCGGTTGTGCCTGACCTGTCTTGCTGCCTACTTTGGCGCCATGAATGTTTTTGTCACTGGCGGTGCGGGTTACATCGGATCGATCTGCGTCGAACAATTGCTCGAAGCGGGCCATCAGGTCACCGTTTTTGACAATCTCACCGAAGGCCATCGCGGGGCCGTCGATTCGCGCGCCCGCTTTGTGGAAGGGACCTTGAGCAACGCGCCCGTGCTCAAGCAGGCGATGCGCGAGTCCCACGCCGAAGCCATCATTCATTTTGCCGCCAATGCGCTCGTCGGTGAATCGATGGCCAATCCCGGAAAATACTTTCGCAACAACGTTTGTGGCGGGCTGCAACTGCTCGAGACCGCCCTCGAATGCGGCATCAAAAAATTTGTCTTCAGTTCCACTTGCGCCACCTACGGGCCGCCCGATCGCATTCCCATGACCGAAGACTTGCCGCAGCGCCCAATCAATCCCTACGGCGAATCGAAGCTCATGTTCGAAAAAATTCTGAGCTGGTATCATCAAATTCACGGGCTCGAATTCGTCGCCTTCCGCTATTTCAATGCCGCCGGCGCGAGCGAAAAATTCGGCGAACATCATCGGATCGAAACGCACCTCATTCCGAACGTCCTCAAAGTTCCGCTCGGCCAAGCCAGCCATTGCGAAATCTTCGGGACCGATTATCCAACTCCCGATGGCACCTGCATCCGGGATTACATTCACATCATCGACCTCGCTCAGGCTCATATTCTCGCTCTCGAACCCGGGTGCCAGGGGTTTTATAATCTCGGCAATGGCGAAGGTTATTCCGTGCGCCAGGTGATTGAAACCTGCGAAAAAGTTTCCGGCCAAAAAATTCCCGTTCTGGAAAAGCCGCGCCGTCCCGGGGATCCGCCGCGCCTGGTAGCGTCGGCCGAGAAAGCC
>JBFMDG010001049.1:0-1649 GCA_040754135.1 Verrucomicrobiota bacterium | reverse complement strand
TCGCGGGTTTCACCCATGCCGATAATTCCGCCGGAGCAGATTTTGATTCCCGCGCTCTTCAGGTGCTGAATGGTTTCGATGCGATCCTCGTAAGTGTGCGTTGAACAGACCTGGGGGAAGAAGCGTTGAGAACTTTCCAGGTTGTGATTGTAGCATTCGAGACCGGAAGCGCGAAGCCGTTCCGCGACTTTGGGATTTTTAATGATGCCCAGGGAAGCGTCCGGGCGTGCTTTCCCTGCATTTTTCAATTCTTCCAAACGCTGGCAAATCTCATCCAGAACCGGGCCTTCATCGAGTCCTTTCCAGGCGGCGACCAGTCCGAGCGCGGTGACGCCATTCTCTTTGGCTTCCCGGGCTGCATTTAAAACCGGTTGGGCATCGATGAGGCCGTATCGCGGGGCGGCGGTTTGGTAAGCGGCAGATTGGGAACAAAACCGGCAATTCTCCGAACACCCGCCCGCCTTCACGTTGACGATGGAGCAGAGGTGAATTTTTTTTCCTTTGAAATGTTCTCGAATCCGGTTGGCCCAGGCCAGCAAATCAAAAATATCCGCTGAAGTTTCCAGGTGAAACAACCAGAGCGCTTCTTCGCGGTTGAGCTTGCCGCCAGACAAGACGCGGCGGCCCAATTCGGCCAGGCGTTGCTGGTTTGTCAGATCGACTGCAGGTGCATTCATCGGCGACAAAGTAGCGGCCGGTCCAATTTTCACAAGCTTCCAATCCGGGCACCCGGGCAGCTCCTTTCAAGCATCTCATACTTGTCACCGCAAATGCAGTTCGATAGCGTTCGCCGATATGAACCCGATCCGTTCCATTTTCCTGGTGATCTTTTCCATCTTTTTAAACGGCAACAGCCAGGGAGCTGAGGGGCCTTCGCTCGATCCGCATCTGGAACCGTTCCGGCCGTTGCTCGAGAAAACGTGGAGAGGCCAGTTCAAGAATTCCAAACCGGACAAGCCCACGGTCGATATTATGCGCTGGGAAAGGGCTCTGAACGGAAAAGCCGTGCGCATTCTGCATTCGATCAATGATGGAGTTTACGGCGGGGAAACGCTTTTAATCTGGGACGCGAAAAAACAGAGCGTGGTGTTTTATTACTTCACCACCGGCGGGTTCATGACCACTGGCACGATGGAATTCAAAGAGGGAAAGATATTTTCGCGCGAAATCGTTTCTGGCGAAGCGGGCGGCGTGACCGAAGTCCGCGGAACCAGCCGCATTCAATCCGATGGCAGTTTTCACGTTAAATCCGAGCACCTGAAAAATGGCCAATGGTCTCCGGGCCATGAAGTGATTTATCACGAGGCGCCGGACGCGAAAGTGATCTTCAAGTAAACACGCGTCGCAGCCCAATAGGAGCGGAGTGTGTCCGCCACGTTATGGAGTGCGCCGGCAGAACGCAGTGACGAGGGCGATTTGGCCGCGGCAGTGCGCGTGGGTAAATCCAGAGCGTTTGGAGTTGGCCAAAGCGGTGTCGCGCGCTTTCGCGCTTGCCACCGCACTCCAAAATGAGCGAGCTGCGTCCGCCGCGTTATGGAGTGCGCCGGCAGAACAAAGTGACGACGGCGCTTTGGCCGTGGCTAAGCGTGTGGGTAAATCCATAGCGTGGGGAGGTGGCCACAGCGGTGTCGCGCGCGGTCGCGCTTGCC
>JBFMDG010001048.1:0-1657 GCA_040754135.1 Verrucomicrobiota bacterium | reverse complement strand
GCGCGACACCGCTTTGGCCGATGCGACGGGCGTTGACAGTTCGACGCGCGTCGAGCCGAGGCCAAAGCGCCGTCGCCACTTCGTTCTGCCGGCGCACTCCAAAAGCGTCTGGTTGACCGGCGCCTCTTTTGGAGTGCGGTGGCAAAGCGATAGCGCGGCACCGCTTTGGCCGATGCGACGGGCGCTGGCAGTCCGACGTGCGTGGAGCCGAGACCAAAGCGCCGTCGTCACTTCGTTCTGCCGGCGCACTCGAAAAGGCCGCGCAGGCAAATTGACTTGGCTGGTTGCTTTGTTAGCTTGGAAACCTATGGCCAACCAACCCCTGAGCCGCCTGCGCAAGTTGCAGGAGGAAGCCCAGGCCATGCTCGATGAAAAGGACCTGGTGCTCCAGGACGAGCATCGCCTCCCGCGCACGCGTCGATTCCTGCATTTCTGGCTGCTCGTGGGAAAAAGTTTCGTGCGCAATCGCTGCCCCGTTCGCGCCGCCGCGCTCGCCTACACCACCTTGCTCGCCCTGGTGCCTTTGCTCGCGGTGATCGTCAGCGTCACCACCGGGTTTCTCAAACAGGAAGAGGGCAAGGAACAAATCCGCGTCTGGATCCAGACTTCGATCGACAAATTCGCGCCGCAAATCGGCCTCGCGGAGGTGGCGGAAGGAGAAGCTATCGACGCCCGCGAACAGGTCGTGAGCAAGATCATCACCTACGTCGAGAATTTTCGGAGCGGCACGTTGGGAGTGACGGCGGTGCTGGTGCTGGTGTTTGTCGCCATCAGTTTGTTGAGCTCGATCGAGGCCACGTTCAATGACATGTGGGGAGTTGCGCAGGGCCGGCGCTGGGTGTCGCGCGTCATTCATTATTGGGCGGCGCTGACGCTGGGTCCTTTGTTCCTGCTGGTTGCGGCCGGTTTCGCCAATCTCAAGAATTATACGGCGGCGGCAGTGACCCCCGACGAGTTGAATGCGCAGGCCAAGCTGATCGAACGCACTCTGGCGCGAAATCAAATGCCGGCGTCTTTGATTGGCGTGACCAACACCGCGACGATGGCGGTGTTCGAATTCCGCGCGCGCACCGCCGCCGAGGTTCCGCGCATTGCCAGCTTGAGCAATCAACTCGCAAAAGTGGTCCGAGCGCACAAGGCGCCGTTCATTTCGCCCGTCTCCGGCACGGATCGATTTGTGATTGAAACGCCGCTGCACGATCGCAAAGCGCTGATGCTCGAGCAGCTTCGGCACGTGCTGGATGATTTGCCCTTCATCAGTTTGCTGACGTCGCATGTGCTGCCGATTGTCATTCTCACGGTGATGTTCGGGGTTTTTTATCTATTAATGCCGAACACGAAAGTGCATTGGAAAGCCGCTGTGGCGGGCGGTTTGGCGGCGGGGCTGTTGCTCCATTTGAACGCCAGTTTCAACACGATTTATGTGTCGCGCGTGGTGACCTACAGCAAGGTTTACGGCAGTCTGGGCCTGGTTCCGATCTTCCTGATCGGTCTTTATTTTTCGTGGCTCATCGTGTTGTTCGGCGGCCAGGTCGCTTATGCCATGCAAAACCGGAAGGCGTACCTCCAGGAAAAACTGGCCGAAAGCATCAACCATCGCGGCCGTGAATTTGTGGCGTTGCGCATGATGACTTTGATTGGACAGCGCTTTTCGAGC
>JBFMDG010001047.1:0-1660 GCA_040754135.1 Verrucomicrobiota bacterium | reverse complement strand
GCGGAAAAAATTTTGAGCGAGGCGATCTTGTCGCCCGAGGCCGGACGCATCGTCACGAAGAAGATTTTTGCCGGGCCGCTGGAAGGGGACGCACCCGGTGACGCATTGCATGGCGGGGCGCGTTTGCTGGGACGCGAAGGCGAAATTTTCTTTCCGCACAAGTTTTTGGTCGAGGGGGAGTATCTGATCCGAGTTCGCGCGTATGGCCAGCAAGCCGGGCCGGAGCCCGCGCGCATGTCCGTGCGACTGGACAGCCGCAACCTGTTCACCTTTGATGTCACCGCTGAGGAACACAATCCGGCGGTTTACCAGATTTGTGTCAAGGTTTCCGCGGGCACCCACAAAATTGCCGGCGCGTACATCAACAATTATCGAGATCCGCGCAACCCGGATCCGAAACAGCGCGATCGCAATCTGATCATCGAATATTTCGAGCTGGTCGGTCCGCTCGATCCCAAACCGGTGCCCGTTCCGGAAACGCATCGGCGCATTTTCACGCGTCAGCCCGGGCCCAACAACCAGGCGGAAGTCGCTCGCGAAATCATTGGAAACTTCGCCCGGCGCGCTTTTCGCCGGCCGGTGGCGAGCCGCGAACTGGATCGATTGATGCAGTTGTTCCAGGCGGCGGATGGCCAAGGTGAAACCTTCGAGCAATCGGTTAAAGTGGCGCTGACGGCGGTGCTGGTTTCGCCGCATTTTCTGTTTCGCGGTGAACTGCAACCGGAACCGGACAACCCGAAAGCGGTGCATGAGATCAACGAATTTGCCCTCGCCTCGCGCCTCTCCTATTTCCTCTGGAGCACCATGCCAGACGAAGAATTATTTGCGCTGGCCGAAAAGAAAGCCTTGCGAAAAAACCTCGCCACGCAGGTCAAGCGCATGCTGCGGCATCCCAAATCGCGCGCCCTCGTGGACAACTTCGCCGCGCAATGGCTGCAAATCGGCAATCTGGCCCTGGCCGCGCCGGACAAAGAGCTCTTTCCTCAATTCGACGATTCCTTGCGCGCCGCCATGCAGAAGGAAACCGAGCTGTTTTTTGAACATGTGGTGCGCGAGGATTTAAGCGTGCTGACCTTTTTGGATTCCGACTTCACTTTCGCAAACGAACTGCTGGCCCGCCATTATGGCCTGTCCGGTGTGAGCGGCCCCGATTTCCAGCGAGTGTCGCTCAAGGGCACCCCGCGCGGAGGACTGCTCACGCACGGCAGCATTCTCACGATCACCTCAAATCCAACCCGTACTTCGCCCGTCAAGCGAGGCAAATGGATTCTCGAGACGATCCTCGGCACACCGCCGCCCCCCCCGCCGCCCGATGTGCCTGAGTTGAAAGAAGGCAAAGAATTAACCGGCACCTTGCGGCAACGCATGGAACAGCATCGCGACAATCCGCTGTGCGCCTCATGCCACGCGCGCATGGATCCGATCGGTTTCGGTTTCGAGAATTTTGATGCCGTCGGCGTTTGGCGCGAACTCGATGGCGGCGCCCCTATCGATCCGGCTGGCCAACTGGTGAGCGGCGAAAGGTTTCAAGGACCGGCCGAGTTGCGCAAGATTCTGCTCCAGGCCAAGCGCGATGAATTCGTGCGCTCGCTTTCCGAAAAAATGCTTACCTACGCCCTCGGACGCGGCTTGGAATATTACGATAAATGCGCCGTGGACC
>JBFMDG010001046.1:0-1660 GCA_040754135.1 Verrucomicrobiota bacterium | reverse complement strand
CGCTGGGGACATGCTTTCATCTTGAAAAGCAACCAGGTCGAGGTTTCCCATTTTCTATTCCACGGCAACAATCCTGTCTTTTCCGCGGCCGGGCGGATCCTGCATTTCCAATTCAATGACTCTTATGAGGTGGCTGCCCTGATTGAAATCGGCACAAACCGGTTCTTTCAACTGGGGCGACCCTCGAGAAGTCAAAGCGATGGTCGTGCTTTAGCTTCGGCATTGATTCCTGTGAGTACTCCGCCAGATCGCGTGCCTCAATTTGCCGTCGGTCGAGGCGCCAAGCAGTTGCTGGTTTACGATGAAAACCAGGTGGAAATCTGGTCGTGGCCAGCTTGCCAGCGCGAATTACGTTCCACAGCGGATTCACCTATCCGCCACGCCGCGTTTTCCCCACGATCTGACCGGTTGGTCTTCACCACCGGACGGCGCGCTCTCGTTTTCGAACTGCCCTCTGGAAAAAAGTTGTTCGATTTAGAACTTCCGCATGCTGCCGGAATGGCCGGGTTTAGTGAGAATGGAAAATATTTGGCGGTCGCCACCACCTCGGACGGAGCGTTGCAGGAAAGGGCCCTTTGGGTTTACCACGCCACCAGCGGTGAACCTGTTTGTCCACCGCTCGAACATGCCGATGGCATCCTGCGATTTTCGTTTAGTCCGGACAGCCAGCGCATCGTGACCGCCAGCGAAGATTCCACCGCGCAAATCTGGAATGCAAAGAGCGGACGCCGCATCGGCGCGCGTTTGGTGCATCAAGGCCAGGTGCGCGATGCGGCTTTCAGTCCGGACGGGCTGTGGGTGGTCACGAGTTGTTCCGATGGCAACGTGCGCGTTTGGGACGCGGCAACGAGCGAGCCGATCACGCCGCCGCTGAAATTGCTCGAAGCTGGCAGGGACAGCCGCGTGTTTTTTTCCGAAGGCAATCACGTCATTATTGCGCGGGAAGTAAATCGTCCCGTTCGCCGGTTTCTATTGCCGGAAGACAAGCGCCCGGTGTCTGACCTGGTTGAGCTGGCGCAGTTGCTCTCGGGGCATCAAAGCGATGCCGGGGGTGGTTTGTTGCGTCTCTCGAAAGATTCATTGCAGCAAAAATGGAAAAAGCTGCGCGCCTCTTACCCCAACGATTTTCAGGCGACCACATGGCAGGTAATGTCATGGCTGGATCAGGAGAATCGACTGGCGAAGGACTGGCATCTTCAGCAAGCCGCCTCGAGCGAGCAGCGGCAACAATGGTTTGCTGCGGCGTTCCACCTTGAGCGATTGCTGCGACTTTCGCCTGACAATCGCGATTACGAAACGCGCCTCGAAAACGCGCGCTCGCAATTCAACGCCCTCGCCAAGCTGATGCCAACGAAATGATCGGTCGGCTGGTGCATCCAACAATTGTCGGTTGACGGCTACTCGAAGCGCGGGCTCGGGGAAAAAAGTAAGACAGCCGTTTCGCCCGTGATTGCCTTTGTCGAAAACTTCGTCCCAAACTTTGTCGATTCTTTTGCGCGAAGCGAGGAAAACGAAGTAGGACAGCGCGTCCCGCCTATCCGCCGTTGTTGCGCGGCGTCCCGGCGAGCGCGCTCATCCCGGGTGTGGTTTCCGGCGTCTCGCGGGAAACTTGTTTGTTGCGTTCGCTTCTGTTGAAAATCGCTCGCTTCACAATCGCCAA
>JBFMDG010001045.1:0-1663 GCA_040754135.1 Verrucomicrobiota bacterium | reverse complement strand
TCATCGGCCAGGAAACCGAAGGGTTGACCTTGTTTTACAACGATGGCAAAGGCGCTTTTACCCCGAAAGAAATCTTCCGGCGCCATTCCTCCTTCGGCCATTCGTATTTCGAGCTGGCTGATTTCAATCACGATGGCCGCCCGGATTTCCTCGTCACGAATGGCGACAATGGCGATTACGAATCGCCGCCCAAGCCTTACCACGGCATTCGGATTTATCTGAACCGCGGCCAGGATCAGGTCGAAGAGGCATTCTTTTTTCCGCTCAACGGAGCGTACAAAGCCATGGCTCGTGATTTCGATCGCGATGGCGACCTCGATATTGCCGCGATCTCCTTCTTCCCTGATTACGAGAAATCACCGCGTGAAAGTTTTGTCTATCTGGAAAATCTTGGCGGACTCAAATTCACGCCTTCGACATTTCGTGAATGCATTTCCGGACGCTGGCTGACTATGGACGTCGGAGATGTGGATGGCGATGGCGATGAAGATATCGCGCTCGGTTCGCTGATTCGCATGCCGACAAAGATTCCCGATTTTCTCAAGGAGATGTGGGAGAAGAGCGGGCCTTCCGTGGTCATTCTCCGGAACAAACTTCGTTAAACCAATTCCATTCGCGGACCGCTCGATCATCAGTTCGGGTGTGGCCCTCCGGTTTCCTCCAGCTTTGGCGCAACGCCTCCCGCGATCAATCACTGCGATGCAACTGGCAACCCGCGCTTCCAATCGCGGAGTCGAAACAGGAATTCCCCATCGCCGCAAACCGAAGCAACCTATTTTGGTGCAGCGGATCAACCGCTGATTTGATCTTGGGGGCGAGCCGGGCCGGGCGTGGCGGTGAGATCGAGTTTGATGACCACGTTGTCGCGAATCAAATCGTTCGGTTTGCCCGGGTAATTAATGTTAAAATCTTTGCGGTTAATCGCGAACTCGGCTTTGACGCTCACGGCTTGATCCGAGATTTGGATGCTGGCTGGGAATGAAATGCTCTTGGTCACGCCATGCAAGGTCAGGTTGCCGGTGACTTTTTGCTGCGGCCCAGCCGGTTCAATCTTCGTGACAACGAAGGTGGAAACAGGAAATTGCTCCGCATCAAAAAAATCGGGGCTTTTCAAATGACCGGTGAGCCGATTGTTGTCGCTCCAGGTCGAGCGCATATCAATTTTGATTTCCGGTGTGCCCACAATTTTCCCATCCGCCACTTGCAGTTGGCCGGAAAACTGTTTGAACCCGCCGGTATGACTCCCCGTCACTTTCGACCCTACAAAACCAATCGTCGATTCGGCGCGAATGACATATTCCTTGCCCTTTTGTTTGGCGGCTGCCGAAGCCGTCGTTTGCGGATCGGCCACGTTGGCCTTATCGACGTTTTTCGAGGGATCGGAACAACCGGCCACGAGGATCAGGTTGAGTAACGCGGCGTGCGCGAGGATGGAGCGTGGAGCCATGAATTTCATTGCGGAGTTTGATTGATGTTGGGTTACGGAGTTACGGAGTTGAGTGAAAGCATGGAAATTTCGCGGGCCACTCAATGGTTCAGGCGCCGGTTTACGCTTCAGGAGTCAATCCGAGCACCACATCAAAGCGCGCGGCGAGTTCTCCAGCGCGCGAACCTTTGAGCGGCGCGAACTCGACTTCAATGGACTGGCGTTGTTTCAGATCTT
>JBFMDG010001044.1:0-1670 GCA_040754135.1 Verrucomicrobiota bacterium | reverse complement strand
TCTGCGGGGTTCGGGCTCGACAAAGCGGGCGAGCAGGTTTTCCTCTCCGCCCATTCCAGTTCCGGTGCGCCCACGGTGGTGGACGCGGTCCGTTTCAAAGGTCAGGACAACGGCATTTCGCTGGCCCGAATTCCCAATGGTGGCGCCTGGGCCGCGGGCCTGCCGACACGTGACCGGCCAAACGCCATCACACAATCGTTGATCATCAGCGAAGTCATGTTCCACCCGAAACCAACCGCGGCAAATCCGGAAGACAACAGCGCCGATGAATATGTGGAAGTGTTCAATCCCACGTCGCAAAGCGTGCCCCTGTTCGACACGAACGGCGTTTGGCGCGTGGATGGAGGGATCAACTTTGTGTTTCCGCCGAACACGAGGCTCGCGCCGGGGGAAACGTTTTTGCTGGTGAATTTTTCGCCTGATGACGCGGCGGCCACGGCGCAATTCCGCAGCGTTTACAGTTTGAACACAAGCGTTCGGCTGTTCGGTCCTTATAGCGGCAAGTTGAGCAACAGCAGTGACCGCATCGCGCTCGAGCGCCCGATTTATCCCGATTTGCCGGGCGATCCGTACGGGTGGTTCGTTGTCGATCAAGTGATTTACACCCACGCCGCCATTCCTCTGGGAGTGCCCATCGGCGCCGTGTTTCAACGCAAAGATACCGCGCTCCCCGGCCTGAATATTTATAACTGGCTCATCACCGATCCCACTCCGGGAACACACACGCCCACCGGAGACAGCGATGCTGATGACGACGGGATGCCGGACGATTGGGAACAAGCGTACGGGCTCGATCCGGAGTGGCCGGACGACGCGCTGACCGATGCGGATTCGGACGGACTGCGCAATCTCGATGAGTTTCAGGCCGGGACAGATCCGCGAGATGCGCAGAGCGCCTTGCGCCTGGAATCGATTCAATCGTCCAGCGGGAATGTGACCTTGCGTTTCCTGGCATTGAATCAACGCAGTTACACCATCGAATATCGTGAATCCCTCGACTCGGGCGCCTGGATCAAACTCCGCGATTTCGACGCGCAACCCAATCCGCGCTTTGAAGAAGTGACGACCGCCATTCAATCCGGCAGCCCGCAGCGCTTTTATCGGTTGATCACCCCTAAAACACCTTGAGCAAATCGCCAGCGACACTGGCGAAATGAGCGTCGCCTCAGGACTTGCGTTTGCGTGAAGCGCGGACATACTCGCCGCTCATAAATTCGTCTGGTCAAAAATAAAATGAGTCAACTCGGCATTGCCATTATTGGTTGCGGCGGCATCACCTTGCAAAACCATCTTCCCGGGCTCGCCATGTGTCCGGAGACGAAAGTCATTGCCTTGTGCGACAGCGATCCGGTTTGCCTCGAACGTGCGCGTCAACAAACCGGCGTGCCTGTCACCTCGCGCGCCTATGAAGATGTCATTGCCCGGGAAGACGTGCATGCGGTCATCATTGCCACTCCCAATTTCACCCATGCGCCCATCGCGCACGCGGCGATTCGGGCGGGCAAACATGTGATGTGCGAAAAACCGATTGCCATGAATTTTTCCGAGGCACAGGGCATGGCCGAAGCCGCGGAGAAAGCAGGCGTGCGGCACATGACCGCGTTCACCTACCGATTTGTTCCGGCCATGCATTATCTGTCGCACCTCGTGAAACGCGGCGATCTCGGGCA
>JBFMDG010001043.1:0-1674 GCA_040754135.1 Verrucomicrobiota bacterium | reverse complement strand
GCAGGCGAACAAAGCAAACCAAGGCAGTGCAGTCAGAGGGGAGCGCGTCCCGCCCCGGGCGCAGTTTTCCGCGCCCCCGCGGAAAACACTTTGGAATGGCAACAAGCGCAGGCGAACAAAGCAAACCAAGGCAGTGCAGTCAGAGGGGAGCGCGTCCCGCCCTGGGCGCAGTTTTTCGCGCCCTCGCGGAAAACACTTTGGAATGGCAACGAGCGCAGCCGAACAAAGCAAACCAAGGCAGTGCACTCAGAGGGGAGCGCGTCCCGCCTCGGGCGCAGTTTTGCGCGCCCTCGCGGAAAACATTTTTGGATTGGCAACGAGCCACGCCAACCAAAGTAAGCGCTGCCGCCAAAATCAAATGCACCGATTACATGACCAGCGAAAGCCTGTGGTTTTCACCACAAGCCAGCAAATCAGACACCCGCGCACCCATCCGCTGCGCTTCAAGGCCTGGCGACGATTCGGAAGTAGCGATGCCGTGGAATCGATTGAAAATCGACGCTGACCGTCACAGTCGAGGACGCGGCGGTCACGCTTTGGATCTTATTCCAATCGCCAGTCAGGCTTGTGGAGGCTTCCACGTCATAGGACATCGAAGGCACAGCCTGGAAATCGAAATGGAATTTGCCATCGGCGATCCGTGGGTTGATCAACTGCGGTCTTGGTGTGCTGAATTGAAAAGTGACAATTGCATAAAATCCAGCGCCACTGGGTCCCCCGCCTGAATTCCAATCGGCAATGATCAATTCGTTGAAACCCGCCTTGAACAATGAAGGATCGTTGGCTTGAAACACCGCATGTGCCGATTGTGTGATCCGTCCGGGTTCATTGCTGTTCAACGCAGGCGACAGAGGCTGCCCATTAAGAAAAGCGCGCCCGACATCGTCCACATTGGCTGAGCCGAAGAGTTGAGCATTCGAGTAATTCTCCGGCAAAACAAAGGTCGCTTTGAAAAAGCCGCTCCGGCCTCCCGACGGCGGAAAATTCACAATCTCAGTTCCTGGAGGAGCGTTGTTGGGGATGGGGGTATTTGAACCAAAAGCACCCACCACAACCGGTTGAAAATTCAGGCCGGAAATATCTCCGGCATTCAACCGCGTAAAGTCATCCTGAATCGCCGACAAAGTCGTGCTGTCGCTCTTGACGATCACGATGGGAGTATCACTCCCTTTCGTTTTGATTGTAAAAGTGGTTCGCGTGCCGAAGAAAGCCACCCCTAACGCTCCGGGATAGCTGGTGGAATCCGAGGCGACCACTTTGTAAGCCGCCAGGCGCGCGCGGAAGATGCGACCGGGTGGCAACGAATTTCTCGGGATGACAATCGACGAGGAGTTCGACGGCAAATCATCCGGGTCGAAATAAGTTTGGCCAGTGGTTGGATCTTCGACGAACAATTGCAGGAAATTGGGAGCCATTTCCGTGTTCCAACTCAAATGAAAATCTGCGGCTGCATCCACATTCTGCGCCGCCTCATAATTGGTAATGCGCGGAGCGGGTGGATAAGCATCGGCCGATAAACTGAGCGGAATGACTTTTTGTCCGGCCCCCTCTGTTTGCAGAACGAAAGTGTAATTTCCAGCAGGGTATGCCTGATTCAACTCGGCCGTTGTCGCGAATTCGTTTCGAAAGGAGAAATCCTCGTCGAAATCTCTCTCAAGATCTTTCCCAGTGCTG
>JBFMDG010001042.1:0-1681 GCA_040754135.1 Verrucomicrobiota bacterium | reverse complement strand
CGGCTTTGTAGAGCTCCGCCGAAACGGATTGCCAGGCTTCGTTAAGCTTATCGCTGGCGGATTTGATGGCGCTGGCATCGCTTCCTTTGAGGGCTTCTTTGACCGCGCTGATGGCTGATTCGATTTTGCTCTTGTCGGCGCCGGAGATTTTGTCGGCGTTGTCTTTGAGCATTTTTTCGGAGCGGTAAACCGCGTTGTCCGCTTCGTTGCGCGCTTCGATTTCCTCGCGACGCTGGCGGTCTTCCTCGGCATGGGCCTCGGCATCTTTCCGCATATTCTCGATTTCCTCTTTACTCAGGCCGCTGCTCGCTGTGATGGTGATCTTCTGTTCTTTGCCAGTGCCGAGATCTTTGGCGCTGACATGCAGAATGCCGTTTGCATCGATGTCGAATGTGACTTCGATCTGCGGCATGCCACGCGGTGCGGGCGGAATGTCGGTCAAGTGGAATTTGCCGATGGTCTTGTTGTCCCGAGCCAGCGGACGCTCGCCTTGCAGCACATGAATTTCGACGCCCGGCTGATTATCGGAGGCCGTCGAAAAGATCTCTGATTTGCGGGTCGGGATGGTGGTGTTGCGCTCGATCAGCCGCGTGAAAACACCGCCCAAAGTTTCAATGCCGAGGGACAGTGGCGTGACATCAAGGAGGAGCACATCTTTGACTTCTCCTTTAAGCACGCCGCCTTGAATCGCTGCCCCCACGGCGACAACTTCGTCAGGATTCACGCCTTGATGAGGCGGTTTGTTGACCAGAGACCGAGCGGTTTCGACGACCCGCGGCATGCGCGTCATACCGCCAACGAGCACGAGCTCATCAATATTTTCGGCGGTGACAGCGGCGTCTTTGAGGCAGTTCCGCACGGGCGTGATGGTGCGCTCGAAAAGGTCGTCGCAGAGTTGTTCCATTTTTGCCCGCGTCAGTTTGGTGCTGATGTGTTTGGGCCCGCTGGCATCGGCGGTGATGAAAGGGAGGTTGATTTCGTAAACCTGCGCGCTGGAGAGCGCGATTTTGGCTTTTTCAGCTTCTTCTTTAATGCGCTGGAGGGCATCGGGCTGCTTGCGCAAATCCATGCCGTGTTCCTTTTTGAACTCATCCAGGATCCAATCCATAATGCGCGAGTCCCAATCGTCGCCGCCCAAATGCGTATCGCCATTGGTGGCTTTTACTTCAAAAACGCCATCGCCAATTTCCAGGACGGAAATATCGAAGGTGCCGCCACCGAGGTCGTAAACCGCGATTTTCTCATCCTTTTTCTTGTCGAGCCCGTACGCGAGCGATGCGGCCGTCGGTTCATTAATAATGCGCAAGACTTCGAGGCCGGCGATTCGTCCGGCATCTTTGGTGGCCTGACGCTGGGAATCGTTGAAGTAAGCCGGAACCGTGATGACCGCTTGGGTAATTTTTTCGCCGAGGCGCATTTCGGCGTCGGTTTTGAGTTTGCCCAGAATCATTGCGGAGATTTCAGGAGGGCTGAACTGTTTGGTCTGGCCTTCCACATCTACTTCGACGGCGGCATCGCCATTGGCGGCGCGCACGACTTTATACGGAACGCGTTTGAGTTCCTCCTGAACTTCGTCGAATTTCCGGCCCATGAAGCGCTTGATCGAGTAGATGGTATTGCGCGGATTGGTGACGCCCTGACGTTTTGCGGCCTCTCCGACCAAACGCTCGCCACTTTTAGT
>JBFMDG010001041.1:0-1698 GCA_040754135.1 Verrucomicrobiota bacterium | reverse complement strand
GGGCAACAAGACCCAGGCTGCATTGATTTGTCCGTCTTCCGTCTCGCTGGCAAATGCCTGAAAGGCGAAAGGTGTTCCAGCGTGGAGATCCAAGGTGGCGTCCGA
Organism: Verrucomicrobiota bacterium; assembly: GCA_040754135.1. Lineage (GTDB taxonomy): Bacteria > Verrucomicrobiota > Verrucomicrobiia > Limisphaerales > SIBE01 > JBFMDG01. The sequence continues at coordinate 1,593 of JBFMDG010001041.1, read as the reverse complement.
AGTCTGCACATATTCGCGCTGTTTACCGACACCGAAGAGTTCCACGTCGGGGCCAGTGGCGCCCAGACTGACTTTGAAAATTGCGCCGGGACCATTCGCGCCACCGACGTTGCCGTCATCGGAAATGTACAGAGCGTTATTGAAAAGCATCAGCCGGTTGACGTGAACAAAAGGACTTCCCGACACGAGCGGCGTCGGTGCGCCTCCTTGGATCGGCAATTTCCAAATCGTATTGTTGGCGCCGGAATCGGCCACGAAAATCCATTGCTCATTGGCAGCGATGCCTGAGGGCGATACAAAGGGCGGCCCGGAATGAAGCATTTGAAATTCACCGCCGCCATCGCCGATGGAAACCACTTGCGGATCGATGGTGCCAGTGCGGCCGGAATCAGCTACGTAGAGGCGTCCGCCAAAAAACGTGATCGTGTTCAGATGTTCGGTAACGAATCCGCCGCTGTATCGCGCCGGGCCAAGTGCCGTAATGCCGCTGCCATCGGCATTGAGACGATGCACACGTCCACCGACAAAATCGACGGAAAAAAGGCGCGTGGAATCCGAAGTGAGATCGCTACCATCGACAATCGGTTGGCCGGTGGCGAAACCGGAATAGATTTTGGTGATGCCGCCGCCAAGCACCGGTCGCTTGAAAATTGCCGTCGCATCGGGATCTCCGTTTGGATCGATCCAATACAAGTGGTCATTCAAAATCGTGAGCCCCTGGATGCAGCAGGGCGATACGTTGGCTTGAACGAGCATCGGTTCGCCTCCTTCGAGCGGCATGCCCAATATCGAGTTCCCATTTGCAACAAACAACGTATTTCCAAAAGCCACTAAAGCTCCGGGGTCAGTTAAGAGCGAGTGATTGGAAAGCAACGTCACCATGGAATTTCCGCCGGACTGAACTTTGAGCGTCAGAGTTTTTTCGGCCTGCACCGCGCGGTTGTCGATGACTCGAACCCTAATCGTAAAATCCCCGGTCACGGTGGGTGTTCCTTGAATCCCGCCTGCGCTTGAAAGTCCAAGCCCGCCCGGCAACGGATTGGAATCAGGCGCCAGACTCCAGGTGTAAGGCATTTCTCCGCCCGACGCGATCAACTGCGTCGCGTAGCTTTGGCCCGCAACTGCGTCAGGCAACGTGCTGGTGAGGATTTGTAATCCCGACGCGGCTCGCACGGTGAACTGAACATTTCCTCCGCTGGGCGCGGATTGATTGGACACGCATTCGTAACCGAAACGCTCCAGATCAAAACAACTCAAGCCGACGCTCCACGTGCCCGTCGCGACTTGAAGCGCAAAATTCCCAGAAGCATCCGTGAATGTCCCACCCGCCAGATAGACTGCACCATTCAGGTTTGCGCTTCCAAAAACAAAGATGCCGGCGACCGGTTCATTGTTTGCGTTTTTTACCAGGCCAGTGATCCGCTCGTTTGATTGCAAGGCTTGCAGTCGAATGTTCGTTATATCATTGCCATCGGTGACGTTGAACGACAGGTCTGGTCCAATCCAGCCGCGTTGCTGTGTCTCTCCGCCATTGAGTTGCAAGTGCCATTGGCCGCCAAACACTCCGATTTCAAACGTGCCATCCGTGCGGGT
>JBFMDG010001040.1:0-1698 GCA_040754135.1 Verrucomicrobiota bacterium | reverse complement strand
CACCGGTCTCGCGATTCGCCAGACCAAATCCTCTCGCCCAAACGATGTGGTTGCTTTGCGCCACCAATCCAGCCATGCCGGGAATGCCGTATTTTTTTCGCAGTTGTTCGAGTTTGCTTTCAAAAGCTAGGAGAGATTGAGCCTCCACGGGCTCTGGAGAGAGCGGGGCAGCCACGCTATAGGCCACGAACAAAAGGTAGAGGAGCGAAAGATTCAAGCACCGGGGAAGAGAAGTTGAGGCGCTGGCCAGGCAGTTCATTGCATTGACTACACGCGAGGCCGCCCGCGCGTTTCAACTTTGTTGATTGCTCCGATCTCCTCGGGAGCTTGGGCCTTTGATTTCTCGCGACCCGGCGAAAAGCCCGGCGCATCGGCAAAAGGTCCAGACTCCATTGCGGTCATCACCCGCCCAACGACGCCGGATCGGTGACGTCGCCTTTGTTGAAGTCCACATATGCTTCCGTGAGATCGGCGGCGTAGATGATGGCATCGCCTCGTCCGAGATTGAGCCGGATGTGGAGATCAAATTCTTTGGGGGCAACGGCGGCGCACAACTCCTTGAAGCTGGCCTTGGTTGGCTGGCCTCGCCGCAGGCTCCAAATGATTTTGCGGCTGGAAGGCGCGCTGTAACCGATGTCCACTTTTTCCTCCACAATCCGGGCGGCACTGTAGCCGAGCGCGTCGATGATCCGTCCCCAGTTCGGATCGCCGCCATGCCAGCTGGTTTTCACCAGCGCGCTGTTGGCGACCGCCCGCGCCGCCGCATCGGCTTCCATAGGATTGCGCGCGCCGGAAACGCGAACCGTGACAAAGCGCGACACCCCTTCGCCATCGCGCACGATCATTTTAGCCAATTCGAGGCAGACATGAGTCAACGCAGCCTGAAAGATCGCCGCCCCACTGCGCTTTGAATCTTTCATTTTTAATTTGGAAATTTTGCCTTTGCTCGAAAAATCTCTCGCGACCAAGCGCGCATTCTCCGCCAGCCCATTGGCCAGCACCAGGACGGTGTCGTTGGTGCTCATGTCGCCATCCACGGTGATGCGATTGAAACTTTGCGCCACTGCTTCCTGCAACGCGATCTGAAGTGCGCGCGATTCGATGGCGGCATCGGTGGTGATGAAGCAAAGCATGGTCGCGTGCAAGGGCAGGGGAGCGGGACGTTTCGCGTTGGCGCTCATGCCGGGTTGGATCATGCCCGCGCCTTTGCAAATGCCTCCGATGCGAACCGGTGTTCCGTCCAGCACCACTTCCACGGCGATTTCCTTGCGCCGAGTGTCGCTGGTCATGATGGCTTCTGCGGTTTCCGCCGCATGTTCCGGGGCATTGCCGAGCCACTTGGCTGCGGCGCGAATTCCCTGTTCGATATTCGACATGGGCATCGGCATTCCAATGCGGCCGGTGGACCCGACCAAAACCGATTCGGCAGGCATCGAAAGTTGCTCCGCGGTCAGCTCGGTCATCTGGAGGGCATCGCGATATCCTTGCGGGCCCGTGCAAGCGTTGGCATTTCCTGAATTCACGACGATGGCCTGAGCGCGGCCTTTCTTTACGCGCTCGAGACAGACTTTCACCGGCGCGGCGCAAATTTGGTTGGTGGTGAACATGCCGGCAACAGCGGCAGGGACTTCCGAAACTATAAGCGCGAGATCGCGTTTCTGGCCTTTGTTGGATCCTTTGCCGGTGCCGATACGTTTG
>JBFMDG010001039.1:0-1739 GCA_040754135.1 Verrucomicrobiota bacterium | reverse complement strand
CACGGCGAGAAGGCGATTGTTATGGCGGGGCCGTGGGAGTTTCGCACGGGCGACGACCTGTCTTGGGCCAAAGAATCAAAACAAAAACCGTTCGGTGCGATCAGCAATTTCAATCCCGCGCCTGTTCCCGCGCCGAAAGCCGCCGCGCCCGCAGCCGGGGCGCTGAGCCCATCGGAATCCCTGGCGCGGTTCAAAGTGTTCGTCGATCTCGAAATCGAACAACTTCTGACCGAACCGATCGTTCGCCAACCGGTGCACCTCAGCTTCGATGAACGCGGCCGGCTTTGGGTCGTGCAATACATTCAATACCCTTCGCCAGCAGGATTGAAAATGCTCAGCCGCGACAATGTCTGGCGCGCCATTTACGACAAAGTCCCGCCGCCGCCGCCGCATCATTTTCAGGGCGCCGATAAAATCACGATTCACGAAGACACGGATGGCGATGGAAGTTTTGACAAGCACAAGACGTTTCTGGACGGGTTGAACATTGTGACGTCGGTGGCGCGCGGGCGTGGTGGCGTGTGGGTGTTGAATCCGCCCTACCTGTTGTTTTATCCGGACACGAACAACGACGATGTGCCCGATGCCGATCCGGTGGTGCACCTGGAAGGTTTTTGGTTGGAGGATACGCATTCGGTGGCCAACAGTCTTTGCTGGGGACCTGATGGATGGCTGTATGGCGCCGCTGGGAGCACGGTGTCGAGCGATATCAAACGGACGGGGCTCGACGACAAACCGATCGTCCATACGCTCGGGCAATTGATCTGGCGCTATCATCCCGAGACGCGTCGATTTGAGATTTATGCTGAAGGCGGAGGCAACGCATTCGGCGTCGAGATTGATGGCAAAGGCCGCGTCTATTCCGGCCATAATGGAGGCAACACGCGCGGTTTTCATTACATGCAAGGAGCCTATCTGCAAAAGGGATTCGAGAAACATGGGCCGCTTTCAAATCCGTATGCCTTCGGTTACTTCCCGCCGATGAAGCATCCGGATGTGGAACGATTCACACACACTTTTGTGATTTATGATGGCGGCGCGTTTCCCGCGAGATATCAAAACAAACTGTTTGGCGTTGAACCGCTCCAGGGACGCGTGGTTTACAGCCAAATCGAACCGGAGGGTTCCACTTTTCGCACTACTGACCTTGGGCATCCGGTGACGACGACCGATGCGTGGTTTCGTCCGGTTGACATTAAGGTCGGTCCGGACGGAGCGCTTTACGTGGCCGATTGGTACGATCAACAGGTGAATCATTATCGCAATCACGAAGGGAAAATTGACACGAGCAACGGCCGCATTTACCGCGTGAAAACGAAGGGAGCGAAGCCGATCCGTTTCGCTGACTTTGCCCATTTATCGACTCCGCAATTGCTCGATCTGCTCGCGCACCAGAACAAATGGTTTCGTCAGACGGCGCAGCGGCTGATTGCGGATCGGCGCGATGGATCCGTGCTGCCGCTGCTGCGAAAGCGGCTGGCGGAAAGCGAGGGGCAGATCGCTCTCGAAAACCTCTGGGCGCTGGATGCCTGCGGCGGATTCAATGAATCGGCGGCGCGCGAGGGGATGCAGCATCGCGACCCTTTCGTGCGTGTCTGGACGGTGCGGTTGATCGGAGACAGGTTCGCCGATCCGCGTGTGGCCGGTTTGCCCATTGCCAGAACAGTGGCCGGCGGCGCGATTGAGGAAAAAAGTCTGGCCACCGAGCAGACGCTTTCGCCGCAATTGATGGAGCAGAT
>JBFMDG010001038.1:0-1745 GCA_040754135.1 Verrucomicrobiota bacterium | reverse complement strand
GTCCGCGAAAATGGCGCCGCCTGGACGGGCATACGGAATTTTCAAGCGCGGCTGAATTTGCGCGCCATGCGGAAGGGCGATCGCGTTTTTTTCTACCACAGTGTGTCCGAGAAACAGGTGGTGGGATTGGCAGAAGTTTCGCGGGAGGTTTATCCCGATCCAACGGCCCAAGAGGGCGATTGGTCGGCGGTCGATCTCGTCCCCATAGGCGCACTAAAAAAGCCCGTGCCTCTCGACATCATCAAAACCGATCCGGTTTTAAATTCGCTGGCGCTGATCAAACAAACGCGTTTGTCGGTAATGCCGGTGACCGCGGCGCAGGCCAAAAGACTTTTGCAACTGGGAGAAACCAAATTGTGATGTTCATGAATTATTCGGTCGAACATATCGGCCTGGCCGCACGCAACACCACCGCGTTGCGTGATTGGTACGTGCGCGTGTTGTCCGCCAATGAGATTTTTTGCGACGAGAAAAAACCGCCGGCGTACTTCCTTCAACTCCATGATGGCACGCGCCTCGAGATTTATTATGGCACCGCATCCCGTCCGGAAACGGTCGATAACCGACTGGCCGGCTGGCGTCATCTCGCCTTGCGGGTCGATTCCATCGAGACCGCCCGCGATTACCTGGCCGCGCGCGGCGTGATCTTTACCGAACCTGTGAAACCAGCCGGTGGCGGTGGACGGGTGCTTTTCTTTCAGGATCCGGAAGGCAACCTGTTGCATCTGGTGGAACGATCGGTGGATCCAATGCTCGAGTAACATCCCGCGAAATTTCCGCGGCGCAGCGCCTCGACGAAGCAGTCCAACGCGGACACGCAGCGGTGACTGCGCGACGAACTTTTCGACACCGTTCCAAAGACGGCGCTAGGCCTGCCGCGTTATTCGCAACTGACCACCTCCCAGCGCGCCGCTGCGCCCGCTTCGCATGCGCCCCGTTACGTTGACACTGTGGAAACGGCTTCATACGATGGCGCGCGCAGCCCATGCCCATGTCTTCCGAAAGCCAAACCATGCGCGGCTCGGCGGCGCAATTCACCACGACGCATTGGAGCGTTGTGCTGGCGGCAGGTCAGGCAGGTTCGCAGGAATCTCAGCAAGCCTTGGCTCGCCTGTGCCAGACTTATTGGTATCCCCTTTATGCCTACGCCCGGAGACAGGGCCGCAGTCCGCACGACGCTCAAGATCTCACGCAAGCGTTTTTCGAACAGTTGCTCAGCGGCCCTCTCCTCGCACGGGCCACGCCCCAAAAAGGCCGGTTTCGCTCTTTTCTGCTCTGCTCGTTCAAAAACTTTTTACTCGATCAATGGGACAAAGCCCGCGCTGAGAAACGCGGCGGCGGCAAGGTCTTCTCTCTCGATGAACAATCCGCCGAGGCGCGATATCGTTTTGAACCCACAGATCCCGCGAGCGCGGACAAACTTTACGAACGGCGTTGGGCAATGACGCTGCTCGATCAGACACTGCAACGCCTCGAACAGGAATACATCGCCGCCAGAAAGGAAAATCTCTTTCGACAACTCGAGCCGATTTTGATTGGGGAGAAAAAATCCCAAACGTATGCCGATGTGGGAACGCAACTCCGCATGACGGAAGGGGCGGTCAAAATCGCCGCCCATCGCCTGCAACGTCGTTACCGCAACCTGCTCCGGGAAGAAATCGCGCGCACGGTTCAAGACCCGGCCGAAATCGACGATGAACTCCGCCACCTTTTCTCCGCGCTCGCGGGCTGAGCCGTAGCCGGGA
>JBFMDG010001037.1:0-1753 GCA_040754135.1 Verrucomicrobiota bacterium | reverse complement strand
CCGGGATCGATTTCATCGAGAACGATCGTGCCTTGTTGACCGTTTTCGGCGTAAGTCAGAACCAAATATCCATTTTCAATAACCGGATAAGGCTGACCATTGGCGCGCAATCCGCCGTTGAGTCGAAAGCCGGATGGGTCCGGCGATTCGAAATCGGCATTGAAAGTTCCGGCGGCAAGCGGAGGGCCGATGGCCACTAGCCCCAGGGCGGTGGAAATGGCAAAAGCGAGTTTGTGAAGGAGGGACTTTTGGCGAGCAATCAGTAACGCTGAACGAGTGGACAACGCTTTCATGACAAAACAGGTAATTGGACAAAGCCCAGAGAGATACGCCGGGATTTGCTGAGCGGGAAAATCGTTAGCACTGATGGTTTCAGAATGCCATACTAATTTTGCAGGAAGCTGAATGGATTCGCCCCTACAGGTCTTTCGGCCCTACTTATCTTTGAGGAACATTAAAACCTGTCGGGAAACTTGACGGAAACTCCGAGGCATGGCGGTGGAGGGGCACTATGCGCTTCGGTTGATTGGAGACGGATGGGACGGAGGTGACGGATGATGGCGCGCGATGCTCTTCCAGGCTGGCTCGGGCCACATTGGTCAGCTTGAGTTCGGTTTCTTTGGAAGCTCCGGAGATGCGGCTGCCCTCGGCAATGTTTTTGTTACCACTGCGCGCGGCTTGCACCATCTGATCATGGGTGCGGGACCTCCGGTCAATGAAGCGGTCGCAGAAGCGGACGGTGGCATCGTAGATGATCTGAGTCTTGGGGTAAGGTTCTTCGCTTTACTCTTTGCTCTCGTGGACCAATTCACGATAGCCAGCCCACAACTTCAAAAGCAGCGGGTGGCGTGGCAGATCCTTGTTCTCAAGTTTTTCCACTTCAACCATCCCCCATGTGGATAGCGTGAGGAATACGCCGTCCGAATTCTGGAGAGCCACGGGTTCGATTTCCGTTTCATGCACCTCGAGCCCGGCAGCTTCGCAAATCTCGGTCAATACCCCACGCGTCACTCCCGCGAGAATTCCGGCAGTCAATGGCGGCGTGCAGATCTGTTCGCCCTCGAACCAAAACACGTTGCTGGTCGCGCCTTCGGCCACGCAGCCATTCGAATTCAAAAGCATGGCTTCGTGAGCGCCGCGCTCTTCCGCTTCGGCGCGCGCCAGCACCTGAGCGAGTTTGTTGCAGGTCTTGAATCGCGCCAGCAAATCGCCCGCGGGCAAACGCGGCGTGGCCACGATCACATGCCAGCGTGGCGGCTCGGGTCGATCCCAATCCGGCGCCGCATGCAACGTCATCACCATCGTCGGCCGATCCGCGCCGCGCGGCGAATACCCGCGCGGCCCGATCCCGCGCGACACGGTGATCCGCAGCACCGCTTCGCGCATTTGATTGCGCTCGATCAACTCCAGCGCGCGGTCGCGCAGTTCGTGGTCGTTCGTCGGAATTTCCAGCCGCAAGTACGCCGCCCCTTGTTCCAGCCGCCGATAATGCGCCGCCCAACGGAAGGGTATGCCGCGCGTGATCAACAACGTTTCGAACAGGCCGTCTCCATAAAGAAAACCGCGATCGAGCACGGAGATTTGCGCGCTGGCTTCTTCCAGGAATTGGCCATTGAGAAAAACGATCATGCTTGGGAATCCCTCGGCATTGAAGCGAAGGAGGCGGGCTCGGCGCGATGATTAAATCGAACTTCCACACCGGCCGGCGCGCCCAAAGCCGCGAAAAAGCCGCCCGCTTTGGCCACGGTTTCCT
>JBFMDG010001036.1:0-1764 GCA_040754135.1 Verrucomicrobiota bacterium | reverse complement strand
TCGCTGCGTGCCGGTGTGATTCCGCCTTCGCCCTGGATGCCTTCGATGAGCACCGCGACCGTGGCGGGGGAGATGGCCTGGCGAATGGCTTCGAGGTCATTGTAGGGCACATGGCGGAAACCGGACACGGCGGGTTCGAAGCCCTTTTTGACTTTCTCCTGTCCGGTGGCGGCAATGCCGGCAAGGGTGCGGCCGTGAAATGAATTGAGCGCGGTGAGGATTTCGAATCGCCCTTCTTCATGCCCGAATTTTCGCGCCACTTTGTAGAGCCCTTCATTGGCTTCGGCGCCGCTGTTCGAAAAAAACACTTTGCCTGGTCCGAGATGACGGACGATTTGCTGCGCGAGGCGGCCTTGCGGCTCGTGGTAATAAAGGTTGGAGACGTGGACGAGGCGCTGCGATTGTTCGACGAGCGTTTGCGTGATTTCCGCGTTGGCATGTCCGAGAGCGCAAACGGCGATGCCGCCTCCGAAATCAAGATAGCGTTTGCCATTCACATCCCAGACGTAGCTGCCGCTGCCATGGGAAAAGGCCAGGTCAAAGCGGCCATAGCTTGGCACCACATATTTGTTGAAGAGCTCTTTCACCGTCTCAAACTGATTCCGAAAGATGGGCGGTGGTGGCGGAACGATGTCTTTCATTTTGCGTTCAGAGATAACGCGCAGAGGCGCGCCGGAATGCAAGGAAACTTTGGGGAGCTTTTGGTCAAGGCTCGCGGTGAACTTGCTGGGGTTCGGCAGTTCAGGAGTAGGATTTTGAAGGAGGCGTTCGGTTGCAACGGCGGGAGAAGAGACCCTCGCCCCCTGCATTTGTCTGATGTCATGAAAGTCGCTTGCCAATCCTGAGGAGTTGAAGTGAATCCCGGTGGGATTGAGCGGCGATGTGATCAATGACATCGTCTCATGTTTCAAGGATTCCAGCTCCTGTGGTTTCGCCCCGGTGAATGCCAGCCTGGATCACCTCGGTTGCAGCGAAACAATCACGCGCTGGTAACGGGTGAGGGGCGGGTCGCCACGGTCGGTGAGGATCAGCACAAAGTGCAACGTCTCAGCGGCATTGCTCGCAGGCAGCACGATCGTCACCCGGTCGGAATGCGCGTTTTCAATCACCGGCAGCGGTCCGGCATAACCGCTCGGCTCCGGATAGAAAATCCATTCAAATGCCATGGCGTCGCCATCGGGATCGGTGGACGCGCTCGCATCGAGAACGATTGTTTCTCCTGGGCGGGCCACCCGTTTTGAATCGCCATCGAGCTTCGGGCGTGGCGGATGATTAGCATCTGGAAAATCCTTTACGCACCAATCGAGGCGCGCTTTGAAATCGTTTTGCAAATGAACGGCCCAGCGGCGCAGTGAATTTTCCCGATGTGCGGAGCCTTGCCAGTGATCGGATGCATTGGCCCAGTAATAAAGTTTGCCCGGATAATTCTCGTTCGGGCCATAGCGCCCCGCCCAACTTCCCCAAGCCGGTTGCTCGGGTTCGCTCAAACCGTTCGGCACAAGGTAGAGAAATGTCATGGTGTCTCCTTCCTTCTGCCAATGCGTCGTGTTTGTGGGATACATCGCGCCCAAAGGGCCATGGCCTGTGCGCACATCGCGCACAAGATCAAATCCGCCCGCGCGCGCTGTGAGTGCCGAAAAGCGATGATACCAGCGTCGCCGCTCCAGTTCCGGACGGAACGTGTCGATCCATAACGGGAACGCCGGCTCGATCTTCGCCGTGTGATCGCCGAAAGCATCTGCGGAGGCGAGGCGCAAACGGCTC
>JBFMDG010001035.1:0-1768 GCA_040754135.1 Verrucomicrobiota bacterium | reverse complement strand
AACCAGGCATAAATCGCCACCGGCACCACATGCAGAGCATATCCCGTAACTCCTTTTTCCAAGCCGGCCGCGCGCACAAATGCCGACACCGCCACGTTGCTGGCCAGCGAACATTCCATCCGTAAAAGTATTGTTTGCCACTCGTCATGAGCCACGAGCCTGCGAAGCATTTTAAAAACGGTGGTCGCATCCGGTTGCCGTTGCGTTTGCATCGAGAGAGTAACGCACTCGGCCACTGCCAACGCCGCGGCTTCCGCCTGCCACCCGCGGTGAGTAAGGCGGGAGGAGGCGAGCACGAATTCGTGCCGGCGCTCTGGCTCGTCCGCAAAAAAGGCACCGATGATGGAACTGCGCATCGCTGGGCCGCTCCCAGCTGAATGGACAGCAGCTTTGCTGGCAGGAAACCCCAACCAGAGTCGCATACACGCCTTTGCCGTCGCATAACCGACACCACCAGGCATGGTCGCAAACCATCGACGAAACTTCCGCGCCAGTGCTTGCTGAAAAGCAGCCGCATCGATCGGATGTAAAAGGAGAGATTCGGCAACCATCAAAGTGTGTTCGGTGTCATCGCTAATCATCCCGCGACCCAAGATGAAACGCATGCGCCAATCGCCCTTCCATCGGCGGCGAATTTGATCCGGCCTGAGATTCTCCGCCGGCAAGCCCAGCGCGTCACCGACGGCTGTTCCTAACAAGACTCCAGCGAAAGCTGCGTGCCATTTCGTTCGAGGGATCCCGGGGTTCATTTTCGGTCAACGAGCATTTCGGCAAAGCGATGGAGCAAGTCTTCAACTTCTTTCCGCCGCGCAAGTGCCTGCAGCCAATCGGGAGGAATGGAACAAGCCCCATAAACCACGCCGGCCAATCCTCCAGCCACACAGCCGGTCGTGTCGGTGTCGCCGCCGAGGTTGACAGCCATTTGAACACACTCTTTGAAATTCGTGGTCGTCAGTAAGCACCAAAGGCTGGCATGCAAAGTGTGGAGCACGTAGCCAGTGGACAGAATGGTATCTGCCCTGAGCGTCACCAACTCGTCCTTCAAGAGGCGATGAAAATGAGCAAGCTCGGTCGCCCTCTGGTAAATCCCGGAGAATTCAATACGTGCCAAATGCAGAGCGGATTCCGGCGGTTTTCCTTCGAGGAGTTTGCGAGCGATCAACCCATGCAGCACGCAAGCCATCTTTGATCGAGCGTGGGCATGAGTGATGGCCGAAGCGCACTCGATCCGACTGATGAACTCATCCATAGATCTTTGAAAAAATCGCAGCGCGATCGGAAGCGTGCGCATGAGTGAACCGTTCCCGTTGCTGTGTTCGTCGCGACCGCCCGCCTCACTTGCGGGTATTCCCTGGGCAATGCGCAGCAAGGCGTTGGCGGTTGTTCCACCGACGTCGAAAACCACGCCCGTAGCCGTCCAATGTTCCTCATTCATCCATCGAGCAAAGCGCCTCCCCATATCCTGCACATCAAATTCTGAATGTAACAGGCTCTCGACGGTGCAAAGCGTCAGCGCTCCATCATCCGACCACGTGCCTGCGGGTTGTTTGTGCGATCCAAAACCGCGCATCTCCCTAACCGGGTCGATTTGAACGGTCGCGCGGTCTTTGAATTCAACCGGCACGCCTAAAGCATCGCCCACCAACGATCCCCATAATCCTCCAAGAACACGGTCGCGTTTCGTAATGCTACGGGTTTGGTTCACAGGCTTTTGTTTTTGGCTCTCTGAATTAAGTGACCATAGGCTGCCCGGCCAAACGCGGGGGAA
>JBFMDG010001034.1:0-1774 GCA_040754135.1 Verrucomicrobiota bacterium | reverse complement strand
TGCTGCGGGTCTCAGACCCGCGCTCCGGACCGCGGCTTTGCAAGCCGCAGCGCGCACCCGTGCTTAAGTCGCTCGCCGATTTCGCAGGCGTGTTGGAATTGCGCAGTTGCTGCGGTTCCCAGACCCGCGCTCCGGGCCGCGGCTTTGCAAGCCGCAGCGTGCTCCCGTGCCCAAGTCGCTCGCCGATTTCGTAAGCGTGTTGGAATTACGCAGTTGCTGCGGGTCTCAGACCCGCGCTCCGGACCGCGGCTTTGCAAGCCGCAGCGCGCACCCGTGCTCAAGTCGCTCGCCGATTTCGTAAGCGTGTTGGAATTGTCTCGACAAAGTTTCCGACGAGGTTTTCGACAAAGGTGATGCACGCGCTCCGATCCGCGGCTATGAAAACCCGCGACCTCAGCGTCTGACTGTCGAGACCGATTGCAACCAGGCGAGGTCGGGATTGTTGGGAGAGCTTTGGTTGTGCTGATGCCAGGAGACGTTGCGAGGTTGAAATGTTCGGCGATCCCGCCAGCGCTTGTGTTGCACGTGGCCATCGGCAAAAGCCATGACATTGGCTTTGTTATGGTAACTGGCCGGGAACATGAAAAAGGCCGGCGACATTTCCACACCAAAAAGCGGCCAGCAAATGCTTTCCGGATGCACATCGGTAAAAATAAAGAGCTTTTCAGCTCCGGGAATTTGCAGGTCACCCATTTTGCGATAGACGCGGTAACCTGAGGAGGGCGGCCGGAAACCCTCGACGGAAAATCCGGCATACCAGTTCATCGAGTAACTCCGCAATTTGGGCAAAAGCCGGGGGCCCACCCGAATGTTCTTGTGGTCGCTCGGACATTTGTAAACGCCGAGGGAAGTCAAATAAGGGGCAAACAAAGCGTAGCGCCGATCGATGATCAGGAGCTGGTTTGTCGAGTCCTGGGGTGATCGCGTGTGGTTGTAGTGCCCTTGAATCCAAAGCGGGCGCGTCGTGCTGCCACCGCCATTGACATAACCGTTGGGCACCAGCGCATCGTTGTTATCGCCCGCATACATCAGCCAGGTGAGAATGAGTTGCTTTTGATTGCTGACACAGCGGATGCGGCGCCCTTGTTCCTTTGCCTTTCCCAGCACCGGCAAAAGCAACGACGCGAGGATGGCAATGATGGCAATCACCACCAGCAATTCAATCAGAGTGAATCCCGTCGCGGGTGACCGAGTAGGATTTCGGGAGGTCATTGCTGGTTGAAGACTCGCAAGGGAATCTGAGAGTTACTTCCGCCTTCGCCCCAAAACCCCGGTTCGACTTTGTTGCTCCCGCGTTTCGGCGCGCTGAAAATGCTCGTCCGCCGGAGAAACGGCCGACCAGCCTTTGCCTCCGAGTTCGACAAAAACTTTCTCGACCTGCCCTGGGAACATGTCTCCCACATAACGTCCGATCCGATCGCGAGCCTTTATTTGAGTGCGGAGATCTTCGATGGCAGCGCGCACTTCTTCGGATTTTTTGCCCGCGTTCATCAGCTTTTGAACTTCCTGGCGCAAAGCGACGAAATAATCCTGCTGATCCTGCAGCATCTGCGCGGTGCCGGCCGGCCCATGTCCGGGGCAAATGATTTTTGCGCCGAGTTCTTTGGCGACATCAAGCGTCTTGATCCATTGTCCGACATTGCCGTCCCCAACATAGTTGTAGGGACCATTCACGCAGGCATCGCCGGTGAAGAGTATTTTCTCCTTGGGCAACCAGGCAAACCCATCGCCATGCGTATGCGCAATGCCAAGGTGCAGCAATTCCACGCGATGC
>JBFMDG010001033.1:0-1778 GCA_040754135.1 Verrucomicrobiota bacterium | reverse complement strand
CAGCCGTTACCTCAACATGAGCCTGCTCGCCGAGCAGAAGAAGGAATTGCTGAAGATGGCGGCCTGAGCGGCCAAACCGAGAACCTCAGCCATGACAACCTTTTTGCACAACTTGACGGACACAATCTGATGAGCGCACCGCGCTGCTGGCCGCCTGCAAGCCACATGATGACCTTTACCTGGCCGTGGTGCTCGCCCTATCCACGGGAGCCAGGAAGCCGAGGTGATGAGCCTGCGCTTCGGGCAAATCGACTTTGTTCGGCAAGTAATCACCCTGACACAGACCAAAAATGGCGAGACTCGCGCCCTACCGTTGGTGAGCACGGCATTCGCGCTGCTGCAAGAGCGTGCCAAGGTTCGCAGTCTGACTGATGATCGAGTGTTTCAGCCCACAGGCAGGGCAAAGAAAGCGCAATACCTTGGCGCGCTATGCGCGCGGCGAGATCGGGCGTGAGGAATTCGAGCGGAAAAAACGTGATTCCAGCTGCTCAAGCGGCCGTGCATTACCAAGACCATCCGGTTCCGGGAAAAATGTGCGGGATATGCCGGTTTTTCATTCCGTACGGCGCCACTTCTCCCGGTAAAGATATGATGGATTCAAACATGTCCGGCATGAAAGGTTGCGAGGATGGAACGTGCCAAATAGTCGCGGGTAAAATCAGTCCGATGGGTTATTGCACACTGTATAGCCCGGCGCCGGCTTGACTGCTGCATTACCTGTGCGTTGGGATGGGGACGCTCCGCTGGCGCAACGCATGATCGCAAGCAATAGCAAAATCGGATGCGCGGCGCTACAGCAATAAGACCATTCATGCACGCTCCCTCGTTGAATACTTTGTTTCACGCCGCGCAGCTGAGCCGGGGGTGGTGACGGCTCTTGAACCGTTATAAGGGTTCACGCTTTTCTTGGCTACAAGCAGGAGCGAGCCGCCCGCCGGAAAGGAAACGCCGAGCCGGATCGCCCTTCGCTCTAGGCCGAGAACCCATCCCAGGAGTTTGTTGACGGGCTGGCTTATCCTGAATCCCTCGTCGATGGAATTTTCCGTCCGTGCGCGTTTGCGTTGCATCAACCGGGAAAGCATCATCAGCGGCAGCAGCAGCGAGACGAACGAGGTCACGCGCTTGACTGCAAAGCCCGCTTGCTCGACTTTTTGCACCAGTTCATTGCGGCTGTAGCGCCGCTTGTGATGCGCATATTCGTCGGTTCGGCTCCATAAAAACGGGTGCTGCGGCACCGTCACGACAATTCCACCGCCCGGCTTGCAGGCGTCAAACATTTGGTGCAGCGCCTGTTCGTCGTCGTCGATATGTTCCAGGACATCGAAGGCACCCACGATGTCGAACTCCTCCCGGAACGGAATGTTCGTCGCATCCATCTGGTACAACTCGACCTCGGGAACGCGCCTGGCCGCACAAGCCAGACCGTGAAAAAAAGCGTCTCCTCCGCAGAGCCTGATTCCCGGAAAGCACCGCCTAACCTCCGACAGCACGATGCCGTTGCCGCAGCCGATTTCCAACATATTGCGCGCATTGGCGAAATCTGCCCGGATGGCATCGCCAATGATCTTGTTGCGCCCCACAAACCAAAAATGCCTTGCTTCAATTTCTACGTATTGTTCGAACAGAGCGGGATTGAACCCGTCGTTTTGCTTCGCAAGCCGCGGCGCAAGAGTGATGAAATTTTCCACCCTGGCCGGGCTATGCCCGCATTGCGGGCATAGCCAGTCGGTGGCCACAAAATGCTTTTGACATTCCAAACAAATCTTCATGTGATTCCC
>JBFMDG010001032.1:0-1779 GCA_040754135.1 Verrucomicrobiota bacterium | reverse complement strand
GATTTGGCTTTGGCGAGGCGTTTTTCCCAGTCGGCCCAGCTTTGAGTCCAGGCTTCTCCGCGGAGCGTTTCGCGCGCCTTGGCCCAACGGGCTTCGAGAGCTTCGATTTCTTCGGAAGCTTTGGCGAACTCTTTCCAGTTCAGAAGCGCTTCGATGTAACTGAGACGATTGTCAGGAAAATCCGGCGCCAACTCGATGGCGCGCGTGAGATGCTGTCGCGCTTTTGATTTATGGCCCACACTCAGCGGCCAGCCCGGAGCCTCGGCGTACAACATCCCCAGGGAACGATCGGGACCGGCAAAATCGAATTGCGGATCCAGGGCGATGGCTTTTTTGAGAGCCTTTTCCATTTCCTTCACCAGGCTGAGGCCGGACAGATTACGCTTCGTATCGGCCAAACGGCCTTTGTTAAGCCCGAGATAATAATGCGCCGGGGCTGAATCGGGCTTGAGCGCAATGGCTTTTTCGCACGCCGCAATTCCTTCGGTGGCGATGTCTGCTTTCTTTTCCGCCGGAGCGAACTCAAACCAATCGAAACAAGCCCGGCCAAATTGCCACGCCGCTTCTGCGTTTTCGGGTTCGGAATGGAATCTTTCCTTCGCGCGGCTGTAGTTGGCCTCCGCACGCACGGCGAATGGATTGTCGGACTCCGCCGTTGCTGCCGCCACCGGGCTTATCGCAACCAACCAAAACAGCAGGGCAACCAAGCCATATGCGAGACACATCACTCGGTTGGTCTGGCGCTGGTTTTGTGGCGGTTTGCTGATCTTCGTTGCCATTGTCTCTGCTGTCAGGACTTGCCTGGGGCCAGCATAATTCAAGAATCCTCGTTGTGCGAAAGGAATCCCAGCTGCAACGGGCCGTCCAGTCTCGAGACACATCCCTCGTCAGCTTGGGCGATGAAAATGCGCCCGGAAATAGGAGTTGCCATCGGTGTCCCCCCTTTTATACTTCCAGCGTGAGATTCAATTCTAAAGTGCTGCAGACGCTCGTTTTGGCTTCCCTGCTTTTGGCGGGCGCAGGCTGCAGCGGGATTAACACGTCCCACAGTGTGTCGCCGGCCACGTTCCTCCTTCCCGGCTTGCTTCAGGTGGAGCCGCCCAAGCCGGCTTCGCCCGTTCCTTTGCCTGCGGCTGAGCAAATTTCGCAATCTCGTTGAGCCTCTATGCGATTTCCCCTTGCGCTGACGGCGAAAATCGCCCGGCACATCGTTAAGCACAAAATGCGGCGGACCCCGAAGTTCGCGCTCGTTTTGCAATTGGAGCCGCTGCACACCTGCAACCTGACCTGCACGGGGTGCGGGCGCATTCGTGAGTACTCCACCAACCTGAAAGACATGGTGCCGCTCGAGAAATGCCTCGCGGCCGCGGCCGAATGCGACGCGCCCATGGTCAGCATTTGCGGCGGAGAACCGCTCATTTACCCGAAAATCGAGGAGTTGGTGAACGGGATTCTGGGGCAGGGCCGCATTGTTTACATCTGCACGAACGGCATGTTCATGCGGAAAAAAATGAAAGAGTACCTGGCGGCGATTTACTCGTCCGAGAGCGAGCCGGTCCTGCAACAACTGCTCGCGGAGAAATTGATTTCCGATAAAGACGCGGATGCCATTCGCAAATCGGATGAGAAAGCCCGAGCCAAGGAGGTCATTCGTCCGAGCCAATGGATGTACTGGAATGTGCACATCGACGGATTGGAATACACGCACGATTTGATCGTCGAGCGGGAAGGGGTTTTTAAGGAATGCGTGGAAGCGATCAAGATGGCCAAGGTGCTCGG
>JBFMDG010001031.1:0-1789 GCA_040754135.1 Verrucomicrobiota bacterium | reverse complement strand
CAGCCACCCTTCCGTCCGCGGCCTTGTTTCTTAGCCCGAGTTGGACGCTTCTGCAAATGATTCTTTGAACCCTTGAATCCATTGAACCGTTCTTTGAAACAGGGATTCTTTGAACCGTGCATTTTGTGTCAATGCGCCAATTTGCCTGGAAATGGAAATTACTGTGGCTTGCCGTTTGCCAACTTGCTAAACACGGGCTAGAAAATCCACGCATGTCGTTTTTTGGCAGCAGCAAGTCCAATCAAGAGGCCCAGCCCGGGCCCTTCGGCGATTTTTATCTCCACGAAAAAATCAATAGCGGGGGCATGGCCGATATCTGGCTGGCCACCAACCCGCGCAATGAAACCTGCGCCCTCCGCCTGCTCCATCGGCATCTCGGCTTCGATTTCACCGCCAAAAAGCGCTTCATCCGCGGGTGCGAAATCCTTTCCCAAATCCACAACCACGAATTTGTCATCGGCTACTTCGAACACGGCAAAATCAACGGCACCCTTTACCTGGCCATGGAATATGTCGAGGGCGCCAACCTGAAATTGCTCATGGCCAATAACGATCCGGTTCTGGGCGAATACGTGGGCAATATTCTCATCGACATGGCCGTGGCCCTCGAACACGTGCACGACAGCGGGTTCATGCATCTGGATTTCAAACCGGAAAACGTGCTGGTGACACGCAATGCCAACGTGCGGCTGGTCGATTTCGATCTGGCGGAAAAAACACCCGAAGCTCCCCGCAAATCCGGCAAGAATCCCGGCACGCCCGCTTACATGGCCCCGGAACAATTGCTCCGCGAACCTTTCGATCATCGCGTCGATATTTTCGCTTATGGCGTTTCGGCTTACGAACTCCTCACCCAACGCAAGCCGTTCATCGGCGAAACCCCCAAGGAAATCCTCCTGCGCCAGCTCGATCGATCCGATTTCGTTCCGCCGCGCGAATTGAATCCCGACATTCCGGCCAACCTGGAACGGACCATTTTGAAGTGCCTCGAAAAAGATCCCGACAAACGGTACCCCATCATGAGCGTGCTCGTGCGCGATCTGCAATCGGCGCTCTACGTTTGAACAAACCCCGCAAATTCACAACGGCGCCGGATTGCGCCAAGAAATTCGGGAAGAACTTCTCACGCATGGGCCAAACTGCTCGGGCGAGGGATGAGAGGCCGGAAATTTTACTTGATTGCCCGCAGTAATCGTGTTCATTGGCGAGGTCCGCTGGAGAGGTGGCTGAGTGGCCGAAAGCGGCGGTTTGCTAAACCGTTGTACGGCTAATAACCGTACCGGGGGTTCGAATCCCCCCCTCTCCGCCAGTTTCCTCTCCCCACTTTGCCATTGCAATCCTCTCGAACCCTTTTCATTCGAAAGTTGCGGCGTCTCTTATTTCTTTTCTCGTCCAGTCGCGTCGGTCGAGTTGGCGATTTTTGCGCCGTTCAGAAAGAATTGGATTGCATCTTGTTCGGCATTGGCCAAAAAAAGACTGTCAATCAACCACCATTGTCCATTGTGCTATGAGCAATTTAGCCATTCCCTTTGTCGTTCTGGCGCTTCTTTCGGGCTTGATCGGTTTCAGCGGCGTTGGAGGGCAAGTGACCGCCGGCTTCAGCAAGGCCATGCTCGGCGTGTTTATGATCGTCTTTTTCATCGTGCAGTTCTTTGGCGAAGAGAAAGCCTGACCGCTGGAGCGTTGCCGTCAAAAAATTCGCGGTCGCGGGTTTGACCCGGCATCAAGCGTGCTCCGCTCGACCGCCAGTCAGACTCCTGTTCACACATCCTTTAAGTGAAGGATGCAA
>JBFMDG010001030.1:0-1792 GCA_040754135.1 Verrucomicrobiota bacterium | reverse complement strand
ACCCCGTTGAAATAAGTCTCATGGGCGTTGTCGATTTTTTCGACGAACAATTTCAAATCGGCGCTCCAATCTCCGGGCAGATTGAGTGTGCAACGATACCAGGCAACGCCGTTGTAGGAACCGAGCTGACCTTGCGCGTGTTCGTCCCAAGTGCCCGGCACCGGCATGAGCTGCCACGAATTCGCATAATCTTTGGCGGCGGGAGGGATTCGTTCATCCAGCGCCCAAAGAATCCCATTGAGCAGCAAGCGCCGAAATCCAGGATCTTTGAAATCGTCCGGATTCCCCAGCGAGGTGTAAAAAGCGCGGCGATTTTGCGCCGAATTGATGAATGCCACGGGTTCAATCTCCGACCGGCCTTCAACCTGTCCTTCCAACAAAGCGGTCACCGTCGGCGCCAGATTGCGATTGCGATAAAGGTGCGCCGTGGAAATCCATTCGGACGGCACGCCATTGAGAATGGGGTGCGCTGACGCGGCGCCGATTTGCCGGATACGGGAGGCGGGTCCAGGAGGTTTGTTGCCGTAATGACCTTCATATTTTGCGCCGAAAACTTCGACATCGAACGCCGGCCAGGCGGCGTGCTGCGCGTCGGGCGGTGGCGCATCCCACGCATGACTGGCGGTGCGAATGCCGGCCACCGGTTTGCCAAAGGCCACATGCTGGCGGAGCAGTTGCAAATGCGCTTGTGGCGGAGTGCGCCGGCGCACGCTCACGACCACCAGATCCGCTTCTTTAATCTTCTCGAAATTCTTAAACTCATTTCCTCCTTCCGATGGAGCATGGATGAAAGCCAGCTGAAATCCGCGCCACGCGAGTTCTTCCCGTGCAAACGCCGGCAGCGTTTCGGCGGTTTGATACTCGTTCTCCCCAATCACAAACGCGATCGTCTTGCGCCGGTCTTTGCTGAATTGGAACGGTTCGCCCCCCAAAAAATCCGCGCTCGTAATTGTCGGACACCAAAATTTCTCGATGTGCGCCACCACAAGATCGGTCCCGGCGAAATGACTGACGAATGGTTTGCGCCGGGAATTGTACATGGTGTCGGTCATGTCGCGCATGAGCAGGACATTCTTGCCGAGACTGACCATCTGACGGATCGAGAATGGGCGGCCCAACACGCACATGTTTGTGTGCACGCCCATGATGATGACGTTGTCGATTCCGGATTGCTGCAACAGGTTGTAAACCTCCTCGCCGCTGTCGCTGATGTAATCCTCGGGAAAAATCTCCAATACCGCAATTTGGTGCCGCCATGGACCGCCGCCAGGACATGGCGGTTCGTCGTCGCACCCGCCATCCGAATCGTCGATGGGCAGCGGACCTTCTTTGGCGAGGTTGAGTGCGCGCCACTTGCCAAGATCGGGAGGGGCGGGAGCTTTCGGAGCTTGCTGGGCGCGTTTGCGCTGCGGAAAGTCGGCGTAGTATTTCATCGTATCGCTCGGCGCATGGATGATCAGGACACCGCGCCGGCGCGCTTCTTTGATCACGGCATTCATGCGCGGCGCCATCTCCGCGACACGCTCGGTCGCCCCCTTGCACCAATGCTGATTCCACATGTCACAAATGATGATGGCCGTCTTTTTTGGATCCCATGCAACCGCTTTCTCGACGAGCTCGAATTGTCCGCTGCCTTTGACCTTTTCAATGCGCGCGCGTGTCTGGAGCTGCAGCGCGGAGGATGAAGATGGAGCGAGAGCAGGCTTCGCTTCAGCCGCGGCCATGCGCGGGATCAGGGAAGGCGGAAGCGAGAGAAATGCCGTGAGTAGATAAACGAAAATCCGGCAAGCCG
>JBFMDG010001029.1:0-1794 GCA_040754135.1 Verrucomicrobiota bacterium | reverse complement strand
CGGCTTGCAAAGCCGCGCGCCGGCGCGCGGAGCGCGGGTCTGCGACCCGCAGCAGCTTGGCAATCAGACGCGCTTGAGCAATCGGAGAGCGACTTGAGCACGGGCACATGCTGCGGCTTGTAAAGCCGCGGTCCGGCGCGCGGAGCGCGGGTCTGCGACCCGCAGCAGCTTGGCAATCAGACGCGCTTGAGCACTCGGAGAGCGACTTGAGCACCGGCACATGCTGCGGCTTGCAAAGCCGCGGTCCGGCACGCGGGTCTGTTCTCGAACGGTTGTCCGCCCCGGCGCGTCCGACGCATTCGTCAAACCTAACGACGTCCGTCGTAGTAAACTTCGAGGAATTCCTTGCTTTGCGTGGTGCGCGCGGGCGAGAGGAAAAAACGGACGAGCAAGGTCGCCAATTCACGTTTCGAGTAAAGCCGAACCTTGCGCGAGGAAGTAATGACTGGGTTGCGATGAAGGAAACCGAGTTTCAATTTTCGAGGCCGGCCCCACCGCTTCATCGCTTTCCCAAAAACCACGTCTTCGGCGGCAAAAAAGCGTTCGTCAAACCCTCCAAAATCGCGAAAGGCATCGGCGCGGCAAAACATGAAACAACCGGCGGTCCATCGGCAGAGACGCAGCCCATGGTTTCCCGCTGCTGCTATCAAGCGCAAACCCCAGGGCGCCTTGTCAAAGCGAATAATGCTGCCGCCCCCAACGTAGCGCCCCGTCTCTATGTAACGCAACGTGTCCGTCAGTGTCGCGACCGGCAGCAAGGAGTCCGCGTCGAGAAAAAGAAACCAATCGCCGGAGGCAACCGCCGCGCCCGCATTTCGGGCGCGTGCAATTTGATTGACCGGTTCAAAGACCACATTCGCTCCCGCAGCCCGCGCCATCTCCGCCGTGGCATCGGTCGAGTTGTTGTCCACCACAATCAGTTCCGATTCGAGCCCGGGACGCGCGTTGGCGGCCAAGGCGGCGTGAATGCTCTCGAGACAGGCGCCAATCTGCTTGGCTTCGTTAAATGCAGGGACAACGACAGACAATTTCAAACTCATGCGAGTGGGAAGTAGCTTTGCAATTTTGGACTGGCAAACGGCAGAAGGATCACGCGCCAAGCGCATCCGCCTCACTTCGCCTGCCGCACCTGCAGCGTCGAGATCACTTCGCGGACCCCGTCCACTTCGAGGGCAATCGCCATCGCTTTCCCAATGTTCTCATGCGACGAAACTGTGCCCGAGAGTGTGACGACTCCGCCGGTGGTGTTCACGGAGATGGACAGTGCGGAAAGATCGGAATCGCCGACGTATTTGGCTTTGATCGCGGCGGTGATGTGCGCGTCGGCGGTGGCATCGGCGATGACGGCGCCGGCTTCACGCGCTTTTTGGCGGACGACTTTGCCTGTCTCGGCCAGTTCCTTGCGAATTTGATCGGTGTTCAGAGAGAGTTGATCGAGTTTTTGCGAGAGGCGTTCCTTCAAGCGGTCGGCTTCCGCAGATAGTTTTTCTTCCGTGCGTTGCACATTGGGATTCGTTTGGCGCTCACTGGACCACCAATACAAACCAAAGGCGAGGAGGCCGAGGATCAACAGGAACAGGATGAGTTTCACGGCCACAATTTACCGAAGGCGACCGCACATGCAACGCTGCAGGAGCCGTCAGGCAACTCTCGTTTCCGTGTGAGGATTTTTCTCGCGAGGAGTTTCTCGGGGTTGCGGTTGCGGTTGTCGGCTGTCGCCACGGTGAGAAGCCTATGATACAAGATCGCATGCGACGTTTGGAAAAAGGGGCCATCGGGGCTCTGTTGGGCGGG
>JBFMDG010001028.1:0-1797 GCA_040754135.1 Verrucomicrobiota bacterium | reverse complement strand
CATTCAGTTCCGCATTGTCAGTCATTTGCCGCGCACCGTGAAAACGACCATCGCGTTGTTGGACGAGCGCAACGAGGAGACCAAGAAGGAAATTGTCATTCCCGCCATGGGCGAGTTGCAGGATGCGCTTTTGTGGTTGCCCACAAGTGTCGGAGATGCCTCGCTGCGCTTGAAACTGCCGTTGGAAACCGACGAAGCCCTGGCTGAAAACAACGAGCAGAAGTTCCGCATCAATGTGCGCGTGGAAACACTCAAAGTGTTGGTCGTCGATTCCATGCCGCGCTGGGAATACCGGTTTCTCCGCAATGCCTTGGCGCGTGATCCCGGGGTCGAATTGCATTGCGTGTTGTTTCATCCCAGCCTCGGACCCGGCGGCGGACGGCATTACCTGCCGGCATTCCCCGGCTCGAAAGAACAGCTCTCGCGCTATGATGTCATTTTTCTGGGAGACGTGGGCATCGGTGAAAACGAGTTGTCCGCGCAAGATGCGGAGCTCCTCAAAGGATTAATCGAGCAACAGGCCAGCGGGCTGGTTTTTCTGCCGGGACGCCGCGGGCGCCAGCTCACTTTTTTGAACAGCGCGCTCAAGGATTTAATGCCGGTAGTGCTGGATGAAAGCCGGCCGCAAGGTGTGTCGTTGCAAAATGAATCGGTGCTCCTCATGAGCTCCATTGGCAAAGGGCATTTGTTGACACGGTTCGATGCCGACGAAAACCGCAACGACGAAATCTGGAAACAACTGCCCGGCTTTTTCTGGTCGGCAGCCGTCGAGAAAAGCCGGCCGGGCTCCGAAGTGCTCGGGGTGCATTCGTCGTTGCGCAATGCCTGGGGGCGCATTCCGTTGCTCGTGACCCGCTCCCATGGAAACGGCAAGGTGCTCTTCATGGGAACGGACAGCGCCTGGCGATGGCGCCGCGGCGTCGAGGACAAATACCATTATCGCTTCTGGGGCCAGGTCGTCCGGTGGATGGCGCATCAACGGCATCTCGCGGAGAAAGAGGGGATTCGATTGAGTTACAGTCCGGAAACTCCGCGGTTGGGCGACACGATTTATTTGCAGGCCACAGTGCTCGATTCGGCCGGATTTCCCATCGAACGCGGCGCGGTCTCCGGCAAGATTACCACACCGGCGGGGCGAAGTGAGCGGCTCGACTTCACCGCCGTGGAAGGCGGCTGGGGCGTGTTCAATGCGAGCTTTACACCTCAAGATGGCGGCCCGTTCAAAATCTCCATCGCCTCGGAAGAACATCAGCGCCGGCTCGAAACTGAAATCAATGTCATCCGGCCTGTGCGCGAGAAACAAGGCCAGCCGGCCAATGCCTCAATCCTGCGCGAAATTTCCGAGATCACCGGCGGCACCAATGTTTTCGCTGACAATTTGAACACCATTATCGAAAAAATCTCCTTGCTGCCGGAGCCGAAGCCAAAAGAGAAACGCGTGCGTTTGTGGTCCGATCCGTGGTGGGGTGGATTGATTTTGACCTTGCTTGCGATCTATTGGACGGGACGAAAACTGGCAGGCATGGTATAGCCCAGCACAACAGCGATGACCAATCACGAACAGGAATTCAACGTGACGCTGCCCGAGAGTTTGCGAGAGCAATTTCTCGCGCTGGAGCGCCGCCTGTGGAAGGTCGAGACGCTCATGGCCATTGGTCTCGCGCTGGGAGGATTGGCTGTGGCTTACCTGCTGCAGTTTGTTTCCGATCGAGTTTGGGATTCGCCGAAATGGCTGCGGAGCGGTTTGGCTTTGGGCGCGCTCCTGACCGCCGCCGGCGCCGCCGTGTGGTGGCTGCG
>JBFMDG010001027.1:0-1799 GCA_040754135.1 Verrucomicrobiota bacterium | reverse complement strand
CGCTCGATGATCTGCTCTACGACAGCGAACGCTACGGCGTTTTTTCCTACAACTTTCCGGTGGCGAACGGCAGTTATCTGGTGCGCCTGAAATTTGCCGAATACTTCTGGACCACGTCGGGCCAGCGGCGATTCAACGTGGATTTGGAAGGGGGCCGGCGTTTGTATGATTACGACGTGATCGCGCGCTCGGGCGGATGGGCCATTGCCAAAGATGAAGTTTTTCCGGTGTTCGTTGAGGACGGAACTTTGAATGTGAATTTTGTGTTGGGCTCGGCCGATCAACCGAAGCTTTCCGCAATCGAAGTGGTTCCCGGCGATCCGAATTTACACGCGTATCATCGCGTGCCCGGGCACATTGAAGCGGAAGATTTTCGCACGGGCGGTGAAGAGGTTGGTTATCACGACACCACGGCTGGCAACACGGGCGGCGCCTATCGAGGAAGCGCGGTGGACATCCGCGCAAAAGCTGCCGGCGGCTATCAAGTGGGATGGATCGAGAATGGCGAATGGCTTTCGTTTCATGTGAACGTGACCATCGCCGGAACCTACAAATTTCGGATGCGCTATTCCTCCGGAGGAAGCGGAGCCACCGTGCAAGTGGATGCGCCGGGTGGCAGTCCAGTTTACGTGCCGGCCACATCCATTCCGGGCACGGGCGGGTGGGATACCTTTTCTACCTGGGCGCCCTCGAACACCTTCACGCTCAATGCGGGGGCGCAGGTGATCAATCTTTATTTCCCCACGGGCGGCTGCGACGTTGATTATTTCGAACTCTATCAGTAACCCCGCGCCGCAGCGCTGCAGCACGCGCGGCTTGGGAGAACGCGGAAATAGGAAACCGAGAAGAGCGCGAAAACGGAATGGGACCCGAGGCGCCGCAAAGCGCTCACCTCTCAGGAGCCGCTTCCGTGATTGACATAAGATTTCGGGAAGCTAGGGATAAGAGCTGACACCCGAAGTCACTCAACTCATGAACGTTCGTTTCAATGCATCGAAGTTATGAGCACGCCAAACCATATTCCTGGAACCGATGGCCATCCCGCAGTTTCCTCTTTGTCGAAGCCAGTGCCTCGATCACCAGGCTTCAAGCTGAGTCAGGAAGATTCGCGCCCGAAGCGCGCGCCGGGTTTTACGCTGATTGAACTGCTCGTCGTCATTGCCATCATCGCCATTTTGAGTTCGCTGTTGCTGCCCACGTTGGGCAAGGCCAAAGACCGCGCCTGGCTGGCCAATGATTTGAATAACATCCGGCAAATCCTGCTCGCGGCTCACAACTTTGCCGGCGACAACAATGATTACCTGCCATTTTGCGGCTGGGGCGGATTGCCCGATCGCGATTGCTGGGCTTACTCGAAAGATCTCGCCAGATTCCCGGGCGCCGGGAAAAACGACGCTGTCACCTATTCGAATCAGGTCAACGCTTTCAAAGCGGGGCAGCTCGGAATTTACCTGCAGGATGTGAAGGTGTTGACCTGCCCGCGCGATTACTCCGAGCGCCAGCGCGGGGTCAAATTGCGCCAGTACATCCGGCGCGATGTCAAAATCATCAGTTACCTTTGGAACGGCGCGATCAACGGTTATGAATCGGGCGATGTCCGCCGCTTCACGATGTCCAAATGGCCGCTCAGCACTTTTCGCCCAACCGGAATGCTCGTTTGGGAAGCGGATGAAATGCAAAGTGAATACATTTTTAACGATGCCAGCAGCACACCCCATGAAGGCATTTCCCGGCGTCATGGATCCAGTCGCATCGCTAAAGATCAAACCGACAAAGTCAAAGGAGTCGGTTCCTTTGGG
>JBFMDG010001026.1:0-1800 GCA_040754135.1 Verrucomicrobiota bacterium | reverse complement strand
GGTGGTGATCGTCACCTCCGGCGCGGTGGGAGCCGGCATGGGCATCCTTGGTTTTCAAAAGCGACCGGCCGAAATCTCCGGATTGCAAGCTTGCGCCGCCATTGGCCAATCCCGGCTCATGGCCGTTTATGAATCGCTCTTTCAGGATTTCGGTTTGCATGTCGCTCAGGTGCTGTTGACCCACGATGATCTGCAACATCACGAACGCCACCTCAATGCGCGCAACACCCTTCTCACCCTTCTGCAAAATGGCATCGTCCCGATCATCAACGAAAACGATGCCGTCTCCATCACAGAATTGAAATTCGGCGATAACGACAAGCTCTCCGCGCTGGTGGCTTCCTTGCTTCCGGCCGATTTGCTCGTCATTCTAACAACAGTGGATGGTGTCATTGGAAATTTTGGCAAAGCCAATCAACGCACCCTTCCCACAATTGAGCAGATCGATGCTTCGATCGAGCAACTGGCCGGAGGGACCGACAGCGCCACGGCCGTCGGTGGAATGATTTCAAAAATCCAGGCCGCGAAAATTGTCGTGCGCTCCGGCATTCCGTTGGTGATCGCGTCGGGCCGGAAACCGCGCGTGCTCAGCGCGATTCTCGAAGGAGAGGAAGAAGGCACGCTGTTTGTGCCCCACGCCCACAAGCTGCGCGGCCGCAAACGCTGGATCGCCTTCTTCCATCATCCCAAAGGAACGCTGTTCGTGGATGACGGCGCCAAACGGGCTTTGCGCGAAAAAGGCAAAAGCCTGCTGCCACCCGGCGTCACGCGCACAGAAGGCGATTTTGCGGCCGGCGATATCGTGCGGATATGTGATCAAAACGGGACGGAATTTGCCCGCGGCATCACCGATCTCGACTCCGCCACGTTGCGCAGCGGAAACGCGCCCCGAACCGAACTGGTGCATCGGGATAATCTCGTCATTTTATGAAACGTCCCGCCATAGAGGATTTGCTCGAAGTGATGGCTCGGTTGCGAGCGCCAGACGGTTGCCCTTGGGATCGGGAACAGAATCATCGCACCATCGCGCTCCATACCATCGAAGAGGTTTACGAACTGATCGATGCCATCGAAACCGAGGACGATCATGAAATGCTGGAAGAACTCGGCGACCTCCTTTTGCAGGTCGTTTTTCATTGTCAATTGGCGCGTGAACGCGGGGCTTTCGACTTCGAAAAAGTCGCGCAGCACATCACCGATAAACTGATTCGTCGTCACCCGCACGTCTTTGGCGATTCCAAAGTGAAGACGGTCGATGCGGTTTGGGCGCAATGGGAGCAAATCAAGCGGGCCGAGAAAAAAGGGACGCGCCACGAGCGCCCCTCGGCGCTGGACGGAATTCCCAGACATCTCCCGGCGTTGATGCGCTCAGAAAAACTGGTCAAGAAAGCGCGCAAGGCCGGTTTGTTGCCCAAAGCGCCGGGGGGAGGAAAACACGGGCTCAACCGATCCACGGTCGCGCGAACTTTGTTCGAGCTCGCTGAGTACGCTCAAAGCCGCGGCTGGTCTGCGGAAGCATTGCTTCGCGCCGAAAACCGCAAGCGGGAAAAAGCGCTCCGCAAAACCGAGTCGAATGCAAATCAGCCGGCCGCGTCCACGCCTGCTTCTGCGTCGAGTCCGGCGCACAAACCTTCTCGACAAACCTCCGGTCGCCGGTAGGTTCAGCCGTTCGTCGCTTTTTGCATTATGACTGATCCACGATTTCAGAAACTGGCGAAGCTGCTCGTCGAATACTCGACCGCGCTCAAACGCGGAGATCGCGTGCTGATCGATGTCATCGATGTGCCCGATGAATTCGCG
>JBFMDG010001025.1:0-1812 GCA_040754135.1 Verrucomicrobiota bacterium | reverse complement strand
GGACCTCTTGCGCTTGCGGCGCCAGGGGAACGCCGAGCATCTCTGCTACTTGATAAAAAATTCCATCCTGCAGCGGATAGATCTCCTCGATTTGCGTATCCAAAACGTAGCTGTTCAGATTTCGCATCGTTTCGGTGTCAATGAGGTTGACGCTCACGCGCACTTTATTGCCCTGCCGTTGCACCGCGCCGCTCAGGACCAGGCTGACGCCAAATCGTTTTCGGGCTTCCGAGGGTGTGACATTTTTTTCGCCGCGCACTTCGCTCATGGGAACGACGCCGAGTGAGCTCTGGCCCGGAGGTCCGACAAATCGTTCGAGCTGGCTCAACTTCGAGGAAAGTGTTTCGGTAAGCCCATCGATGAACGCCTGATTTCGCGCATCGTCCCCAATATTCCGGAATGGAAGAACTGCGAGTTGCCGTTTTTCCGGAAGCATGCGCGCTTGGAACTTCATTCCGCCGATCCATTGGAACACGCCAAAAAGAAGCAGAGCCAGAACCGTCGCTGCGCCTGCAGTCAGCGCCCGTTTTTTCCATCGGTTCGGCGGCGCGCCTTTGGCCACCAAGGTCGGGCGCGAACTCAACGCCACCGTGGCCATCGAAGCATTGGTATGCCGGCGCAAAGCTGAACCGGCTGGTCCGGCAGCTTCGCGCAATGCGACGAGTGCGTTGAACAACTCCTCCATCTTCTGAAAACGATCTTCCGGCTTCTTCGCCGTGGCGCGCTGCACCACGGCCTCAAATGTTTCCGGCAAATCAGGGCGGAGAACCCGCACCAACGGGGTCGGCTCGTGAACAATATCGTGGAACACCACCGCCTCGTGGGGACCTCGAAACGGCAGTTCGCCCGTCGCCATTTCGTAGAGCAGGATGCCAAAGGAAAAAACATCCGAGCGATGATCGACCTCAAGTCCTTGCGCTTGTTCCGGAGACATGTAAGCGACAGTCCCTGCGACGCTGCCGGTGCGTGTCAATTGCAGGCCATCGGTGCATTTGGCCATGCTGAAATCGGTGATTTTCAGCGCACCTTCCGCAGTGAACATGACGTTGTCGGATTTGATATCGCGATGGATCACGCCGTTGCGATGCGAGTGGGCGAGGCCATCGGCGATCTGCAGGGCGAAATCAAGAAGCTCGATCAACGACAGTTTGCGTCCGGCATTGCGCCAGTTGCGCAAAAGCGTTCGCAATGTGCCGCCGGGCAAATACTCCAAAACCAGAAAACGCCGGCCTTGATCCTCGTTCACATCGTAAATCGTGGCGATGTTGGGGTGATTCAGCGCGGAAATGGCGCGCGCCTCGCGATAAAATCGGTCCACATGATCCCCGGTCTCCAAAGGAGGCAGCGACGGAAATTTTAATGCAACGAGCCGGTTGAGTTTGGAATCGTGCGCGCGGTAAACGATGCCCATCCCGCCTTCACCCAGTTTTTCGAGGATTTCGTAATGGCAGAACGTCTGGTGTGTCATCGCAAGTGGCACCCCGGCAGGATCACGCGGGTTCGGGGTGGCGGCAAAGCATCTTCGAGCCAGCTGCTCCCAGCATGTCCAGGCGCCGAACCATCGCTGCCAGCGCGCGACCCGATGAGACCTGGGGGCCGCAAATGGGGCCCCAGGCCACTTCGGCTGCTGGGATTGCGGGACAACAATGCTCATTCCGATGGCCAATTGTCAATACGAGCGGGAAGGGAGCGTTCTTTCAGAGAGTTGAAGGGGTTACATGGTTAAATGGTTATATGGTTAAATGGTTACATTGTTAAATGGTTACATGGTTAAATGGTTACATGGTTGAATCGGGAGGAAGTTGGGAGGCA
>JBFMDG010001024.1:0-1816 GCA_040754135.1 Verrucomicrobiota bacterium | reverse complement strand
TCGATCTGACCGATCCGCAACGGCCTTTGCTCATCGCGGAGATTCCCGTTGGCCTCGAACCCGTATCGGTGAATCCGCGTTCGGCCGACGAAGCCTGGGTGGTGAATCAGCTCTCCGATTCGGTGAGTGTGGTTTCTGTGTCGCGGCTTTTGGTGACGGATACGATTCCGGTGCAAGACCACCCGGCGGATGTGGTCTTTGGGGCCGGGCGCGCTTTTGTGAGTGTGGCGGGGAAGAATGAGATTTGGGTGTTTGATGTGGAAACGCGCGCCTTGGAAAAAATCATTCCAGTCGCTGGCGGAAGTCCGAGGGCCTTGGTGGCGCACCCGAACACAGGCAAAGTTTACGCCGCATTTTTTCTCGCAGGCAACGGCACCACGCTCCTTCCCGAGGATCGCGCGCCGCCACAACCGATTTTCCCCCACATCCCCGACCGGCCGCCGCAAGTCGGCTTAATCATTGAGCATGATGATCCGGCCTGGAAATCAGAAATTCCCTACCGCATGCCGGATCATGACGTGGTCGAAATCGATGCGAAGACGCTTGTCGTGAATCGCTATTTCAGCCGGGCTGGCACCATCAACATGGCTTTGGCTCTGCATCCCACGCGTCCCTGGCTTTATGTCGCGAATACCGAGGCGCGCAATGTGGTGCGGTTCGAACCCAATCTTCGCGGCCGTTTTCTCGAGAACCGACTTTCCAAAATCGATCTGGCGACGGAAGCAGTGACGCCATTTGTATTGGATCCAGACGCAGCGTTGCCTGATGGAACGGCGCGCGAACTTGCCTTGGCGCAACCGGCGGCGCTGGCGTTTGATGCCGGGGCCAACGGTCTGCGGATTTACCTGGCCGCTTTTGGCAGCGATAAAATCGCCGTGTTAAGTGAATCCGGTCTGGTTCTGTCGCGAATAGATCTGACTCCCGGGAGCAACGCGTCTCCGCCGCAAAAACGCGGTCCGCGCGGACTCGCGCTGCATCCAAGCGCGAATTGCCTTTATGTTCTCAACCGGATTTCCAATACCATCAGCATCATCGATACGGCGAAGCGCCAGGTCATTGCTGAGTTTCCCGTGGGCCAATTCGATCCGACCCCCGCGCGCATCCGGAATGGCCGCGGTTTTCTTTACGACGCGAAATTGTCGCAACGCGGGACCGTTTCCTGTGCTTCGTGCCATGTGGATGCCGATTTCGATCATCTGGCCTGGGATTTGGGGGATCCGGAAGGGCAAGTCGAGGAAGTGCGGACTTCGGCTTTCACGCATCGGATGCACCCGTTGAAAGGGCCGATGGTGACGCAGACGCTGCGTGGATTGGCGGGAGTGGTGCTGATGCATTGGCGCGGCGATCGGCACGACTTTCTTTCGTTCAACCCGAGTTTTCAAAAATTGCTTGGGGGCCGCATGCTCGAACCGGAGGAGATGCTGGCCTTGCGTGATTTCATCGACACGATTGTTTTTCCTCCCAACCCGAATTTGCAGCTCGATGGAACGCTCCCGGCAGCGCTTGCGGATGGCGATCCGCAGGCGGGGCGAACCGCTTTTGCGGCCGGGTCAAGCAGTGTCATGTCGTGCAAAGATTGTCACAAAGCCGAACCGGGCAGCGGAGGGAGTCACGAAATCCTTCCGGCCAGTTTCATCATGGAATCGCAACCATTCCGGATCGTGCACCTGCGCAATCTCTATCAAAAACAATTGTTCAACGCCGCGCCCGGAGCGATGACGATTGCTGGATTCGGATTTGGTCATGATGGCGCCACCGGTTCGCTGCCCGAGTTTTTGGCGCGTCATGATTTTCAAGCCGCGCTCACCAACGAGAC
>JBFMDG010001023.1:0-1818 GCA_040754135.1 Verrucomicrobiota bacterium | reverse complement strand
CGAAGCGGGGGGCGGTTTGAAAAAAAGGGGCTCGGGGTCCGGGGGATCACAAATTGTAGAGCGCATTGTTGACGAGCAGGATTTCGTGCGGCAACTCGACCCGTAAAATCTCGCCGACGCGGCTCACCAGAACCACCGCTTTGTAGCGCTCGAACAGTTGAGCTTCGAGTCGATAGATCCGCACCTGCGAATGGCCCATGGCGAGCGAGTCGCTGCGCGCCTTCCAGTTCAATCCCAATGCTGTTTGAGTGGCATTGGTGGCGGTGCCGTTGGTGGCATTGGCGGGCAGCGCGCCGAGCAACGCCGGCGGCATGGGCGCGCCCAATTGTTCGAAAAGCCGCGACGGATTGCGCAAATCGTCAAAGTGAATCGTCCGTTCCCAAACGGATTGGCCGTCACCGGAATGGATCTTCAACGTGCGCGTGCTGGCGGAAGCGCTGAGTTGCCACGTCATTGGGCGGAGCGAAGCGCGCCACTGGAAATCGCGCCAGGCGTAATTGGTTTCGAACGAGCCGCGATATTCGAAGCGGACCCGGCCGCCGAGATCTTCGGCGACAAAATTGCCTTCGACATCGATGGTGTAACCGCCGAGCTGGCGAACGCGGCCTTCGAGTTCTTCGGCAAGAACTTTTCCAGTGGTGAGTTCTTCGCCCACGTTGGGCAGCCAGCGGCAATAGCCGATTTTTTTGCCGCGATAAACGATTTCGAGGGTCGAGTCATCGGGTGCCGTGAGAATTTTGTTCCAGACCAGCTCGACCGGCACGGGACTGCCGCTATGCGCGCCCGATCCAAACTCGGCCTGCCAGAGCAGCACGTTCATGGTCGCCCAAAACGCGGCGAGCAGCAGAAAGACGAGGCGCTTGAGCATACACTCAGCTCTTCGGCGGAATGGTAATGGACTGATCGACCTTGAGCTTTTTCGGGTTTACTCCGGGGTTGGCTGCCTGCAAATCCTTGAGCGCAATGCCATACTTGCGCGCAATCGAAGCCAGCGTCTCACCCGCCTTGATGGTATGGAGGCGCGGAACGGCATTTGTTCTTCTTTCCGGTGTGGCCGTGCGCGTCAGTTGCGTGGTCTGAAGTTGCATCGTTGCCGCCGGAGGCGTCGCATTGGTAACCCATACCGTGGATTGCGGGGCGGGTTGGTTCGTCAGGCTGGTGATCAACGCCGCTTGCTGCGTGACCTGCATCCGGAGTTGTTCGACCTGCTGTTTGAGCAGCGTGTTTTCGCTGTTCAACTTGTCGAAAGTGCGTTGTGCCTCCTGGCTCATCAGCGCAAAAGAAACGGTTTTGGCCAGTTCCAGTTTACAGGCGGTAATATGCTGGCGCACGACATCGGCCATGTCTGATGCAGGCCGTAATTTCAGGAATTTCTCGAAGTGATAAATCGCCGCGGCGTGCCCTTCGGTCATTTTGGTTTCATACAACACGCCCAATTCAAAATGAGCTGACGCATTGCGCGGATTGGCCTCGAGCGCATCCTCGAAGGCCTCGACTGCGCCCACGTAATCCATGCTGTTGGCGCGGCTTTTACCGCGAATGAAATGCGGATCCTTCTGCTCTTCGAGATCCCCGCCGGAATTCAGATTGCAGCCGGCCACCAGCAGGCCAACGAGAATGACCGCAAATGCGCGCTGCAACACCGGCAAAAAACTCATGGCGCCGAAACTAAATGAAATTCAGCGCGAGCGCAATCATGTGTTGGTCCGCTGGTCCGCCTGGCCTGCGGTAAGTTGATTCGTGAAAATCCCGCAACGGGTTGCGCCAATATGTTCAATTCCTGAGCCGGAAAAACTTCTGCGCCCGATCGGGAGCAGC
>JBFMDG010001022.1:0-1829 GCA_040754135.1 Verrucomicrobiota bacterium | reverse complement strand
AAGCAAGTGGCCGATCTTTTTCAGCGCATCGGCGGTTTTTCCACCCAAGTGGTGGAACCGGTGGTGGCCTGTCCCCAGCCATACGGCTATCGGAATCGCATTATGGTTCGGAGCCAATGGGACAAGTTCAAGCAAGGCCTGAATATCGGATACATTCGTTACGACAACCGTCTGGTCGTTGACATCGAGCGTTGCCTCATTGCCGAGCCCGCTTTGAATGAACAATTGACTCAGGTGCGGGCGCATCCTCCGCCAAAAGGCGGCTTGAAAGTGGTGTTGCGTGTCATGCCCGAAGGCTGGCAGGTGCCCAAAGACTCCTTTTTCCAAAACAATTTTTATCTGCTGCCGGCGCTGATCGAAACCGTCCGAAATTGTCTTCGGGGCAGCGGGGTTCGCCATCTGATCGACATGTACTGCGGCGTCGGCTTTTTCAGTCTCGAACTCGGTGATCTGGTCGATTCGTATGCCGGCGTGGAATTGGACAAGCCGGCAGTGCTGGCAGCGCGGCAAAATGCCGTGGCCAAGGGGCGAACGAACGGGGAATTCATTTTGGGAGATGCCCAGGCGCTTTTGCCACAATTGTTGCGCCGGTTCGCGCCCGGGCGCACCGCAGTGGTTCTGGATCCGCCGCGCACGGGTTGTCCGTCGAAAAGTCTGGAGCTGCTTCGTGAAGTCACGCCGCGCCAGATTATTTATGTCTCCTGTCATCCTGCGACTCTGGCGCGCGACTTGAACGTTCTCTGTCGCGATGGGGTCTACGATCTTGTGCGCATTACGCCCTTGGACATGTTTCCGCAAACGCAACATGTCGAGTGCGTGGCTGATGTGCGTCTGCGTGCGGCGGTGGCCGAATCCGAATGAGCTTGGCGCGTGATTGGCAAGGAACGCACGAGTGCATGCAGCGTTGCAGAAAGGCCGTTCCCGATGTGGCGGGCAATCGCGAGTGAATTTCTGTTCGTTTCAACAACCTATTGAACCCGGCCCTTTTTCCGTTGCCAAGTGGCTCGACAATCGTTTCAACTTACCGCACCCGAACGTATGCAAGAAAAGCAGACTCCGCATTATGGCTTTGCGCAAACCACGATCCCCTGGCTGGTCGTGGGTGGCAGCTTGCTGATTTACCTGCTCACGCTCAATCGCTGGGTCACGCTTAGCAGTTTGAATTTCGTCAGCAACCTCGCCGGATGGGACAACTCGCTCCCCCAGACAGGGCCGCTCTTTTTCGTGGTGACCTATCCGATCCGCTGGATGCCGCAAACATGGCAGCCGATCCTGTTGAATCTATTCGCGGCGATTTGTTCGGCGTTCACGCTCGGCTTGCTCGCCCGAGCGGTGGCATTGCTGCCGCATGATCGAACGCACGAACAGCGCCAGCGCGAGCGGAGCGAGCATTCCTTGCTCAGTGTCAAAGCCGCCTGGATGCCTCCCGTGTTCGCCGCCCTGGTTTGCGGATTGCAACTGACCTATTGGGAGCATTCCATCGCCGGCACCAGTGAAGCATTCGACCTTCTCATCTTCGCTTATTGCGTCCGCACGCTTTTGGAATATCGCATCGACCAAAACGAGGGCCGGCTGAACCGACTGGCCTTGATTTATGGACTTGGGGTCACGAACAACTGGGCGCTCATTGGATTTTTCCCAGGGTTTCTGGTGGCGTTAATCTGGATCAAGGGGCTCCGGTTTTTTCAGTGGAAATTTATCCTGCGCATGATCGGTTTTGGAGCGATTGGCCTCTCGCTTTATTTGCTGTTGCCATTGCTCTGGGCCTTCTCCGATGCGAGCGCGCCTTTTTGGGAGGTGTTGCGGGCGAATCTTGGCAATCAGAAACT
>JBFMDG010001021.1:0-1832 GCA_040754135.1 Verrucomicrobiota bacterium | reverse complement strand
ATCGTCCGGTGGAAATTGGGCCGCGCATTACTTTTACAGACTTCGAAGATTTTCACGGCGTCACCGGATTGCGTGGGCAAATCGGTGAATCCACATGGAAATGGGAATTAGCTTTCCTGTGGGACCGCACGGAAATCTTTGAACGCCAAACCGGCGGAGTTTTGATTGATGCTTACCAGGCTGCGTTGAATGCATCGGCAGTGGGATCCGCATTCAATCCGTTTGGGTTCACGCCAGTGTTCGGGACCAGCACCGTCAATTCACAATCATTCTTGCAATCCATGATCGGTGAAGCCACTGAGCAGGACATTTACACGACGCAGCAATTGGATGCTCATGTGGGCGGCGATGTATTCGACCTTCCCGGCGGTCCCATCCAGATTTCGGTTGGCGCAGAAACACGCCGAGATGAAATCGATATCCGGCCAGATTTCGCGATCGTCAACGCTGCGGTGTTTCCGTTCAACACCGCACCTGCGTATTCTGCGGGACGTCAAACGGATGCGGCCTTTGGCGAAATCATTGTGCCCGTCTTTGGACCTGACTTCAGCGTTCCTGCTTTCAGCAGCTTGTCGATCAATGCAGCGGGCCGATATGAGGAATTCTCTGATGCGGGTGATACGGGAGTGAAGCCCAGGGTCGGTTTCCGGTGGCAGCCCATCCCAGACTTGACGATCCGTGGAACTTACGCCCAAGGGTTCATCGCTCCGTCATTGGCGGCGTTGTATCGCCCCGCCGGCGGTCAGGATTTCCCTGAACTTAAAGATCCGCAGACGGGTCTTCGCACTCAGCCTGAAGATGGCGTTCTCAGCATCAATAATCCGAACCTCGAACCTGAGGAAGCTGACACGTTCTTGATTGGATTCCGTTATTCGCCAAAGGACATGATCCCAGGCCTCACGATCGGCGCCGATTATTATCGAGTCGAGCAAACCAACATTCCGTTTGAAAGCGCCCAGTTCATTGTGAATCAGTGGTTCGCCGCCGGTCCGAGCAATCCTGCCAATCCGTTCGGCGAAGGAGCTCGAGCGAGCGCCGCAAACCCAACCGGCGCACAAGTGCTGCTCGATTCCACCGGCGCCATTCGCCAAATTATTAACGTCGGCCCAATCAACAGCGGCGCTCGTCTCACGGACGGTATCGACTTCACTGTAACCCAGGAAGTTGAAACAGGAATTGGCAAGTTCACCCTCTCTGGGCTCGCAACTCACGTCCTGACGTTCGAACAGGAAAACTTCCCTGGCGCCGGACAAGTGGATTATCTCGGCAAATTCTGGGGCACAGGAGCAGCTCTCGAAGAAGTCGGCTTCCCTGAATGGCGCGCCACGGTTTCTTTGGAATACAAGTATGACCGGTACTACGCCGCATTTGGCGTGAACATTACGGGCAGCTACGACGAAGATGCCAGCGGTCAAAACTTCGAAACATCTGACCCGGTGGGCAGCCCTCTTGATGTGCGTGATATCGGGGAGTATTACACCTTCGATGTTCGACTGGGTTACACCATTCCTTGGATCGAAGCGGACCTGCTCTTCGGCATCAACAATATCCTGGACGAAGAGCCGCCCTTGGTGCTCAGCTCGTTTGAAAGCAACATTGATCGAACCTATGCCGACCTTCGCGGCCGCTACTGGTTCGTCAGCTTGACCAAACAGTTCTAAAAACCTCAAATTGCGAAAAACCGGCTTCTTAACTGAAGCCGGTTTTTTTGTGCTCAAAAAAGTTACTGAAATTCCTTTCGGATTGTGTATTTTCTTTCCATATGAAACCGATTCCAAATTCCCAACGCACGCGCATGGCCGCAGCAAAATGGGCCATTTGCTTGAGCATGA
>JBFMDG010001020.1:0-1833 GCA_040754135.1 Verrucomicrobiota bacterium | reverse complement strand
CCGCTCCTGGTTTCCCATTTTTTGAAAAACAAAGTGCACGCCAAAACTGGCAAGCCTTTCCAGATGACCCGGCAGGCCGTCGAGGTCCTCTGCGCTCACGATTGGCCGGGCAACGTGCGCGAACTCGAAAATGCCATCGAACGCGCCTGCGCCCTCTGCGAGGATCCGGTCATTCAAGTTTCCGATCTCCCGCCCACTTTGCATCGCTACGTTAATAAACTCACCGACGACACCGTCCTGGAAACACGCGAAGGGGGTGCTCCCCCCAATTCGCTGGTGGTCTTGTCTGACTCGCTCTTCCCCTTGAGCCATGCCGAAGCGCAAACCGTGCGGGTCGGCGGAAGCGAGAACGCGGAATCGCAGCCGGTCAGTTCGCTCAAGTCGTTCTTGCGTGATCAGGAACTCGCTTACTTGAATCGCGCCCTGGCTCAAACCGGCGGGGACAAGGAAAAAGCAGCCGAAATGCTCGGAATCAGCCTGGCCACCCTTTACCGCAAGCTCTCCGAAGATGCCGACGCCTAACGGTCGTCGGATGCCTCCCGCTTAGGCCGCACGAATCCTCGCAGCAATCTCGAAGACCGATTTGTTGGAGAAGTTGGTGTTGCCATCGGCGCAGCCCCGATCAGACCCGCTGAATTTATTTGTGTTTCCAATCGGGGTTTCTACTATCCTGCGCTACTCGCAGCTTGCGTTATTGTTGCGGGTATTGAATTGAAAGTGACATTATGCCATTGACCCATACCAAAGATTTGTTCGCGAAGGCCCTGAAAGGCAAATACGCCCTCGGCGCCTTCAATGTGAATAACATGGAACTCCTCCAGGCGATCATCGAAGCCTGCGAAGAAGAAAAGGCGCCCGTCATCCTCCAGATCTCGAAAGGGGCGCGCCACTACGCCAATCCCGTTTACCTCAAAAAACTCATCGAAGCGGGTGTCAGCCTTTCCAATATTCCCATCGCCGTTCACCTCGACCATGGCGACTCGTTCGAGTTGTGCAAGGAATGCATCGATGAAGGCTTCACCAGCGTGATGATCGATGGCAGCCATTTGCCCTTTGAAAAAAACGTCGAGGTTTGCAAACGCGTCGTGGATTACGCGCATAAGCACAATTGCGTTGTGGAAGGCGAACTCGGCGAGCTGGTCGGCGCTCAATTTGACGAAGGCGAAGAAGGCGGCGGTTATTCCGTGGGCGGCCATTACACCCACCCGGCGCAAGCCGTTGAATTCGTAAAGCTGACCGGAGTCGATTCCCTGGCAGTGGCCATCGGTAATTCTCATGGCGCCTACAAATTCAAAGGCCAGCAACACCTCGATCTCGAACGCCTCAAATCGATCAAAAAGGCGCTCAGCGACGCCGGTCTCGGAGATTATCCGCTCGTCCTTCATGGCGCCTCGAGTGTTCCCAAAGAACTGTCGCAAGAGATCAACCGCTATGGCGGCAAACTCGGCGACGACACCGCCGGCGTTCCCGAAGCAGACATCGAAGTCGCGCGGCGCGTCGGCTGCACCAAGGTGAACATCGATACTGACCTGCGCCTCGCGTTCACAGCGGGGGTGCGCAAGTTTTTCGCGGAAAATCCAAAGGAATTTGACCCGCGAAAGTACTTGTCCCAAGCCCGCACCCGCGTGAAGGAACTCGTCCGGCACAAGGTCAAAAACGTCCTTTGCTGCGCCGGCCACGCTTTTGATTAAGGCCATCGCGTAACGTCGCAGATTCGCGTTCCGCGTCCCAGCGACCGGAGCGCGCTTGGGCGGATCAAGCCAAGACTTTCGGGGGCCCTTGCAGTCAATACCGGCAACTGGCAACGAAAGGCTCATGCTGCCCGAGAGGCCA
>JBFMDG010001019.1:0-1839 GCA_040754135.1 Verrucomicrobiota bacterium | reverse complement strand
GGACCTCGGGGAGCAAGCAGTTTTGCCAGGTTTGATTAACAGTCATTGCCATCTCGATTACACCGCGATGGCCGGCAAGATTCCGCCCACGAAATACTTTTCCGATTGGATCAAAGCGCTGCTCGCGCTCAAGGCTCACTGGTCTTTCACTGAATACGCGCAGTCGTGGCTGGAAGGCGCCCGCATGCTCGCTCGCTACGGCGTGACAACGGTAGCCGACATTGAATCGGTGCCGGAATTGATTCCCGACGCCTGGCTGGCGACGCCGCTGCGGGTGATTTCATTTTTCGAGATGACAGGAGTCAAGAGCCGGCGTGAACCGCAGCAAATCCTTGATGAAGCTTTGGAGAAGATCGCCAGCCTCCCGCGCGCGAATGGCCGTTGCGCCGGGGCACTTTCACCGCATGCGCCTTATTCCACGCAACCGGAATTGCTGCGATTGACCGCCGCCGCCGCCAAAGAACAAAAGCACCTTGTCTCCATTCACGTCGCCGAATCAGAGGAGGAATTCGACATGTTCATGCATCCGCGCGGGATGCTTTACACCTGGTTGAAAACTCAGCGGCCGATGAATGATTGCGGTCAAGTGTCGCCCGTTCAACATCTCAACCGCTGCGGCTTGTTGGGCCCGAATCTCCTCGCCATCCATGCAAACTATCTTGCGCCCGGTGATGCGGCTTTGCTTGGTCAAACTGGAACGACGGTGGTGCATTGCCCGCGCAGCCATGCCTATTTTCGGCACCAACGGTTTCCCAGGTCCGAGTATTCTCAACATCAAGTCAATGTTTGTCTCGGCACTGACAGTTTGGTGACGGTCCTGAAGGCGCCGAGTGCGCCGCTCGAACTCAATTTGTTCGCCGAAATGCAGATGTTCGCCGCCCAATTCCCGGAAATTTCTCCTCGGGATATTTTGCAAATGGTCACGATCAATGCCGCTCACGCGCTGCATCGCCAAGGCGATCTCGGAGCCATTGTCCCCGGCGCTTCGGCGGACTTGATTGCCGTCCCGTTTGCCGGTCCGGACACGGACACGCACATTTTTGAAAGCATCGTGCATCATCAAGGTCCGGTGGCCGCCTGCATGATCGATGGGGAATGGGTGACGAGTCCGGCATGAACTCGAGGCCGGCAGCCAAGCCGCCGGTGGTGTGGATCACCGGTGCGGCGGGCGGGCTGGGAAACGCCCTCGTCAGCGAGTTCCTGGCACAGGGTTGGAACGTGGCGGCGGCCTGGCACCGTCAGCCGCCCCGTTGGAAACCATGCGATCGCCTCTGGACGTTTCCGTTGGATGTCACCCAAAAGGCTCAGGTGCGGAATGCCGCATCTGAAATTGTGGAGCGATGGCGCCGTATCGATCTGTTGGTCAACAACGCCGGCATCACGGTCGATCAACCCGTCTGGCAATTGGACGCCGCCGAATGGGATCGTGTGATCGATGTGCATCTCAAAGGCGCTTTTCTGTGTGCGCAGGCGGCGCTTGGATCGATGTTCGAGAATCGTGATGGACACATTATCAATGTGGCGAGCTTCGCCGGCCGGATTGGATCGAGGGGCCAATCCAACTATGCCGCCGCAAAAGCCGGCCTGATCGGATTGACGGAATCGCTCGCCAAAGAGGCGGGATCATTCAATGTGCGTGTCAACGCAATCCTTCCCGGTGTGATGCAAACCCCGATGACGGCCTCTTTGAGTACTGAGCAATGGAAGGACTTTGCTGCGGCGAATGCGCTCGGCCGAATTAACGACCTGTGCGAAGTGGCGCGATTCATCGCGTTCCTCGCCACCACACGCAACATCTCCGGACAGATTTTTCAACTCGACAGCCGGATTGCCCGTTGG
>JBFMDG010001018.1:0-1841 GCA_040754135.1 Verrucomicrobiota bacterium | reverse complement strand
GTACGAAGGAGATTTTTGGGGTGTTTATCTCGCCATTGAACAGGAGGATGGCCGGTTTCTCGATGAACACGATTTACCGGACGGGAACCTCTACAAAATGGAAGGTGGCACTGGCGAGTTGAACAACCTCGGCGATGCCGGGCCGGCGGATAAATCGGATTTGAACCGGTTTCTGAGTGAATACAACAGCGCCAGCGATGCGTGGTGGCGCAGCAATCTGAATCTTCCTTCCTATTACAGCTATCAATCCATCGTCCAGGCCATCCATCACTACGACATTTGTTACGACAAAAACTTCTTTTACTTCCTCAATCCCGAAACCCGGCTTTGGGAGGTGATGTCGTGGGATCTCGATCTGACCTGGGCGGAAAACATGTTCGATGCGGGCTGCGGCGGGGTCGATCGCATTCATTCGCGGCTGTTGAATCCGTCAACGCGCCCGCAGCTTTACACCGAATACCGGAACCGCATCCGCGAAGTGCGCGACCTGCTCTGGAACACCGAACAAGCCTGGCAATTGATCGACGAGTTTGCCCGGCTATTGCGCGGCACGAACAGCACCGCGCGCACTCTGCTCGATGCCGATCGCGCGCAGTGGGATTACAACCCGAAGATGAGCGATTCGCGCTACACCGACAATCCCTCGAGCAAAGCAGGTCAGGGCCGGTACTATCGCTGGCCGAATGAACCGGCCGTTTCGAAAGATTTCAACGGGTGCGTTCAGCTCATGAAAAATTATGTCACCTTCCGGGCGAGCAACACCGGCGCGCGCGCCGCGCCGCTCGACAGCATCGCGCGCGATCCGGCAATTCCGCTCAAGCCGCAAATCAGTTATGCCGGGCCGAACGGTCACCCGGTGAACGCGCTTCGTTTTCGATCCTCCGCTTTCAGTGGCACGGGAGGTTTCAAATCGATGAAATGGCGCCTCGGAGAAATCAGCCGGCCCGATGCGCCGTCGTTCGATCCGACGGAGCCGTTTCATTACGAGATCGAACCGGTTTGGGAGAGTGCAGAGCTGACCACATTCGAGTCTGAGATTGCGGTGCCAGCGGGCGTCGCGCGCGTTGGACATGTTTATCGCGCGCGGGTTCGGTTCATGGACACGGCCGGACGCACGAGTCATTGGAGTGATCCGTTCGAATTTGTCGCGGGTGAACCGGACAATGCCACGGCCTTGAGGAATCATTTGCGCATCAGCGAAATCATGTACAACCCTCCGGCCGGTTCCGATTTTGAGTTCATTGAACTTTACAACAACAGTTCGAGTGAGTTTCTCGATTTAACGGGAGTGAAATTCACGGCCGGCATTGATTTCACATTTCCGCCCGGCACGACCTTGGGCTGGGGAACCCATCTGCTCGTGGTGAAAGCGTCGAGTGCGAACAACTTCGCCGCTTTCCGCCAGCATTATGGATTATCGGAAAACGTGCCGATCGTGGGGCCGTTCTCGGGGAGCTTGAGCAACGATGGCGAACGGATCACGCTGCGCACAGCCGCGGCGGGAACAGACATTGTCTCTTTTACCTATGGCGATGGCATCGGTTGGCCTGTGGCTGCGGATGGCGCGGGCCATTCATTGACGCCCACCGGACAGGAGCCTGCGATAGCGACAGCCGGGGCGTATCTGGATTGGCCTTTTGCCTGGAAAGGCAGTGGCGTTAATGGCGGCACGCCGGGCCGGCAGGATCCAAGCGTTCCCAGCGCGGTCATCATTAACGAAATCATGGCCCACACCGATTACTCGAATCCGGCGCGTCCCGAATACGATTCAAACGATTGGATCGAATTGCATAACCTCGCGGATTCTCCGCGCGCGATTGGCGGTTGGTACCTGAGCGATG
>JBFMDG010001017.1:0-1848 GCA_040754135.1 Verrucomicrobiota bacterium | reverse complement strand
TCTTAGAAGATTTTCGTTTGGGCATTTTCCAGAGCGTCAGACGGATTTTGCATGCCGTTTGCCCCACTTGCAGAAAACCCATGACGGACCGCCTGACTGAATATTTCGTGAGGTCCCCACGCAATTTGAGCCAGGCTCTTTAAGGCAACGCTTAGTGCCGGAACGATTCGAGCGCGAATCGGCGCGAGGTAAGATTACGCTTGAGCAATGAAAAGCTGGCCCAGGCCAGGAGCATTTGCACCAAGCACGCCGCCAGAATCGGCGCGCGGAATCGGACGCCCACCAGATCAAACCGCGCAAAAGGATCCATTAAGAGCGAACCCCAATACGGCAGTAATAATCCAGAAACGCAGGTCGCCAGCCATGCCACCAGAAAATGCCAGCGCTGAATCGAGAAGAACAATCCGATGATGGGCAAAGTGACGTAAGCGATCGTGAACAGCACCGCCAGATTAATGCGTCGATCAACGTCCACGATCGGAAACAAGCCCGTCACACAAATCAACACGGCTGCCGCCGGCAGGAATTGTCCCCAAAGCCCCCACAAACGTCCGCCGATCAACTGTCGCGGCGTGAGCGGGGTCACGAGCATGAGTTCCAAAGCGCCGGTCTGCCGTTCCGCGCGAAAACTATTGGCGGCGCTGAACGCCATCCCGATGCCCAGCGCCAGACCGAGGCCGGTTTGCATTTCGGAGAAGCGAAAGCGCATTTCAATTACCAGCAGCGCCAATGGCACGAACACCTGCGCCCCAAGAATGAGAAAGCACCAGCCCCACTTTGTCAGCCGTGCCGTCCACGAGTATTCCTGCAACCAGGCGATGGGATTATGATCGAGCGTGCGGCGGGTGTCCCAACGAAAAAATCCACGCCAGAATGCCGACCGAGAAAAGGCTTTGGTCCACTCGGGCTGCGGGAGAGCGGTGGATTGTTTTTCCCAATCGATTTTAAGGCGCCGGCCGCATCTATGAATGGCAAAAAGGAAAACAGCCGTCGCGAGCACCAGTCCATCGAAACTCAAATTGAGCGTCCACCAGATCCCGAGCGAGAGCAGAAGAAAGACGGCGGCGAAACCCACGCTCAGCATTTCCGCGCGGATGACCGCGCGCAGCCATTCCACTTCCTGGCTCGAGGCGATGAGACCGGCGGTCAGGGCCAGCAGCATCATGCCCAGCAGCAGCGCAGTCGTCTTCATCGCCCAATCCAGCGGCACGCCTCCAAGCACGAGAGGAAGCGATAACATGGGGATGGACGCCACAAGCATGGAAAGGCCGCGCGCACTGTGGATAAGCATTTTGCCGAGAATCACTTCGTGTGGTGAGAGTGGCGTGAGAAAGAGCAACCCAAGGGTGCCTTCGCGTTTTTCACGGCTGAGGCAATCGGCGGTGAGCAGCGGGCCGATAAAGACGATGGCGAGAAACACGGTCGTGTTCAGAATTTGAAAAAGTTTCCAACCCGCGCGGGACATCGACCCTGTGTAATCGGACATCACAATCCAGAACACCAGCAGCGCGGCAGCGGGTCCCGCCAGGCGCATCCAGTAATTGGAAATCCGGCGCGACTCGGTCCGTAATTCCCGCACAAAAACCGGCGAGAGAAGCGTCTGCACGCCTCGAACGACTTGCGGAATTACCGTTGGATTCAGCCTGGCTTGCGACGCAATCGATGGACTTTCGTCCAGCACAACTTGGGATGCACCAGATCGACGCGCGCTCGCCGCGCCTGAATTCGGCGACAAGTTTCGAGGAGAGATTTCGCTGGGATTCCGAAGCATAACGCAGCATCAGAACGCATAGAGGCGCCGGGAGAGGCAATGGTGCAGGAGAAAGTAGGCTAGCGCGGCGAAGCCGA
>JBFMDG010001016.1:0-1853 GCA_040754135.1 Verrucomicrobiota bacterium | reverse complement strand
CGTTGATCCGTTCAGCGTGCCTTCTTCCAAGTGAAAACCGGTCCAGGCCGCGGACCAGCGAATTT
The DNA here is from genome assembly GCA_040754135.1 of Verrucomicrobiota bacterium. GTDB lineage: Bacteria > Verrucomicrobiota > Verrucomicrobiia > Limisphaerales > SIBE01 > JBFMDG01. The sequence goes on along the minus strand of JBFMDG010001016.1, from coordinate 1,788 downwards.
CGAGTTGTTTCCCCGCGCGGACGAGGAGCAGCGCCGGTTGCGCCGTATTTGAAACTTCGACCTGCCACGAGTGTCCGTCGATGAGCATCGTGCGATCGATGCGCAGGCGATCGGTCGGATCTTCAATGCGCATGCGAACCTCGTGAATCCCTGGCCCAAAAAAATTTGCCGAGAGTTCAAGAGAGGTGTCTCTGGTGATGAGTTGCCCATTGACGATCCACTCGATGGCCAGCGCATGACCGCTCGGCCGCTGTGGTGCGACCTGGAAGATGGTGGCCGTGTTGCCGGTGAGTTGCACCCGGTTTCCAGGCGGCGACACCGATTCAAATGGGCGGACTCGCCAGTAAACCGCATTGATGATCGCTTCGGAACAGACTTCGCAGAAGGGCACGCCGAGCGTGCGCATTTTGCAGTCAAATTTCGGCCGGTACCATCCGAACTGATTGTAAGCGGCCCCTTCGAACAAGCCCACCCTCGCGTCATTGGCGGCGTTGGGCGTGGGAATGGGCGTCGTCGGATCGATCCAAGCCCGCCACTTGATCCAATCCGGGCGCGTCTCGGTGGTGGTGTTGGGAGTTTCCGCCGCGAGCACGCCACTTCCGGAATATTCTTCTCCGAGCCCGGCGAAGAGGTGCCCCAATTCATGCAACATGATTTCGCTCCCCTGTTCATGCGTCGAGGCAATGGCTGTCGAGGCAGCGAAACCGCCAAAGGCCGGATCATTCACCAGCATTAATTTCAAATGCGTTTCCGGCAGGAACTGCATGGCGAGCGCATCCACTTTTCCCTGGCCCGTCGCATAGCTCACATCCGTTCGGTGCGGCGGAATGGTGATCACATGCGAACCGTTGATATCGTAGCTGCTGTTGAAATAAGTATCGCGAAAGATGCCTTGGGACGGATGATCGGAGCCCGATTCAGCGGAGGCCACTTCGAGGGCGAAGACATTGAAATAATTCGAGTAAAAGGAGAAGGGTGGTTCGGCAAAAATGCGGCGCGTCAATGCGAGCGCATCGGCGCGGAATTTCGGCAACTCCGCCTCGGTGTAACCCTCGGAAAGGATCAGCATGTTGATCCGTTGATCGCGTGAGCCGTGTTCTGCGAGCTTCACGAGGAGCGGTTCACTGGCCCTTGTTTCCAGTGTTTCCGCAGCGCAAAGACAAAGCAGCAAAAGCAGCGCTTGGCTAAACCACGCGAGGATGCGGCGAAACCTTGGCCAAGCTGCGCGAAGGCAAAACGTCATCGGGCGATCAAAGGGTGCGGCCGCGTCAAAATCGCGACGCTACGGTTGCGCGCGGGCGGTGGGGGCATTGGTCACCGCTCCGGCGCCAGGCTCCGGAGCGCGGGTCGGCGCGGTCGCCCCGGCTGGCAGATTCAGTTTTGTGCGGAGGATATCGGCCAGTTCCGGATGCAATCCTTCTTCGGGATCGAGCAGTTCCTTCAGGATTTCATCGCGCAATTGGGCCATCGGCGGCAGCCCAACTCGGCCGATGGTGGACTTGTCGATTCCGATTTCGGCCTGGTGACGGTTGTGAACTTTTTGCGCGAACAACATGTAACCGGTCGCCTGTTCGTCATCCCCCAGCGCGAGGCGCACGAACGAGTTTCGCAGCAAACCGAGGATGATTGCTTTGGTTCGATCCACTCCCATGTCGCCGATGTCTTCCTGCACGCGTGACAACGCATAACTGTCCATATCCATGCCGGGGGGCACGGCGTTGGTGTACATCGTTTTCGCGTAGTTGAACCATTTCTCCGCTTCGCGAAGGCGATTGTGAGTGTAAAGAA
>JBFMDG010001015.1:0-1881 GCA_040754135.1 Verrucomicrobiota bacterium | reverse complement strand
TCCGCTCATGAAACTCCGCAAAAACCAGCCGCTGCTGCTCATTGATATCGCCGTGCCGCGCGACATCGAACCGGAGGTCAATTTTGTGGATAATGTTTACCTCTATAACATCGACGATCTTCAGGCGATTGCCGACGATTATCTGAAACAACGGCAGGAGGAAATTGCGCGGTGTGAGGCCATCATTCGCGAGAAGGTCGCCGGGCTGTTGAGTGCGTCGCCAGGCCGGCATTTCCTGACTCCGGCGCAACCGGCCTTCGAGCACGAATAACGGAACCGCCGCTGTGATCCGTTGAAGCCGCACCTCCACACTCCATTTTGAACGCACCCATGCCATTGGACCCGGCCAGAACTTATATCATCGCCACTCGCGGCAGCGCCTTGGCTCTGGCGCAATCGCGCTTGGTTCTGGCGCAATGCCAGGCGGCTTTTCCGCAACTTCGCTTCGAATTGCGCATCATAAAAACCACCGGCGACAAGATGCAAACCATGTCGCTGATCAATCCCGATCAACAAAGCACGAAGGGATTGTTCACCAAAGAACTCGAAGTGGCGTTGCTCAATGGCGAAGCCGACCTGGCCGTGCATAGCTTGAAGGATTTGCCAACCGAATTGCCCGAAGGCTTGAAACTCGCAGCCGTCAGCCCGCGCGAAGATGTGCGCGATGTGCTCATCTATCGCGACGCGGAAGTTTTGGCCAGTCATGCTGGCGCGGCAAAAGTCACAGCGGCGCCAGAATCTAAAACCGCCGCTGACGCTTCGACGTCTGTGAAACGGGGCTTTCCCCGGCAGGCGACCCTTAGCGACTTTCCTTCCGGCGCCACCATCGCCACGAGCAGCACGCGACGCCAGGCGCAATTGCTCGCGATCCGGCCGGATCTGCGGCTTGTTCCCATTCGCGGCAATGTCGGAACACGATTGCAAAAGCTCGCCGAACGCGCGGAGATCGACGCGCTCGTCCTCGCGGCCGCGGGTTTGCGGCGGCTGAATTTTCCGATTGGCAAGGACGGATCGATCCAGGGCGATGGTGTTCCGGCGGGCTTGATTGCGGTTTATCTCGAAATCGATCAGATGATCCCATGCGTTGGGCAGGCGGCATTGGGAATTGAAACACGCGCCAACGATCCCGCCATCGACGCCATTACCGCTCGCCTCAATGATCCGGTTACTTTTCAATGCGTCACGGGCGAACGCGCCTTTTTGCGCACCATGGGCGGAGGCTGTTTGAGTCCGGTGGCCTGTTATGGAGAAATGGTCGAGGACAAACTCCGGTTGCGCGCGATTTCATTCCGAACAGAAACGATGCGCCGGGGAGAGATTCGCGGCAATCCCGCCGAGGCCGCCGATCTGGGCGCCACCCTCGCAGCCGAGTTGAAATAGGCGTCTCGCCTGTCCTTCCCTTTGTCGAAACCTTTATCGAAACCATTGCCTTTCCCTTGTCGAAAACCTTGTCGAAAACCTTGTCGCAATCTTTGTCGAAAGATTTTCGATCGAGATCGACAAAGTTCAGGACGAAGTTTTCGACGAAGGGATGATCGCAAAATGTCCATCGCACGCTTCCGTGCGTTGGGGCTATCCCGGAGGGATGCCAGACAGTAGCCGGGGGTTGAGCCACTTGGCGATGCGTTTGCCTTTCCTTTGTCGAAAACCTTGTCGCAAACTTTGTCGGAACATTTGTCGAAAGATTTTCGATCGAGATCTCGACAAAGTTCAGGACGAAGTTTTCGACAAAGGGGTGATCGCAAAATGTCCATCGCACGCTTCCGTGCGTTTGGGCCATCCCGGAGGGATGCCACACAGTAGCTGGGGGTTGAACCACTTGGCGATGCGTTGGCCTTTCCTTTGTCGAAAACCTTGTCGCAAACTTTGTCGGAACATTTC
>JBFMDG010001014.1:0-1881 GCA_040754135.1 Verrucomicrobiota bacterium | reverse complement strand
CGCACCTTGTCAAAAAATTGTTCGGTGGAGATGGCGCTGCACTCGTATTGGAGCAGCAGCGGCGATTGATCGATCATTTCACCGATTTCCCGGGCGGACAGCCGGCAATGATCCTCGAATTTTTTGGCGGCGAGGCGGTAATCAAAGTCCAACAGCACTTTTCCAAGATCAAAAACAACAGCGGAGGGCAAAGACATGGCGGTTACTGATGCATTACAAACTGCGTCGATTTTCAATCGCGCGGCTGAGGGTGAGTTCATCGGCAAACTCGAGGCCGCTGCCGACGGGCAATCCATGAGCGATCCGGGACACTTTTACGCCGCGCGCGGAAAAAAGCTTCGCCAGATAATGGCCGGTGGCATCTCCTTCCACGTCCGACGGCAGGGCAAGAATGATTTCCTGAATTGGTTCCTGACCGAGACGGGATTCGAGTTGAGCGATGCGCAAATCCTCGGGGCCGATGCCGTTCAGCGGAGAAATCTTTCCACCGAGCACGTGGTAGCGCCCGCGGAAGGTTCCTGATTTTTCGATGCTGATGATATCGACGGCGCGTTCCACGAGGCAAACCACGGCGGCATCGCGGCGCGGGTCGCGGCAAAAGTCACAAGGATCGCTTTCAGTGAGCGCTCCGCAAAGCGTGCAAGGGCGAACGCGTTCACGCGCGGTGAGGAGGGCTTGAGCGAGCGATTGGACCGAGCCACTTTCGGTCTGCACGAGAAACAGCGCGATGCGCTCGGCCGAACGCGGGCCGATGCCGGGCAATTTCGAGAGCGCCGCGATGAGATCGGTGATCGGTTGAGGGAGTGCCGCCATGCCAATGCCATTGAGCAAAAAGGCCGGTCGCACCTAAGCCGCGGCCGAGGAGCGATCGGCCCATCCGCGCCGAACGGCTGAAGTCATCAGGTCAAACCGGGAATGTTAAAGCCGGACGTCAACTTACCCATTTCATTATTGGAAATTTCCTTCGCTTGCGTGAGGGCCTGGTTGACGGCGGTGATGACCAGATCTTCGAGCAACTGGGTGTCCGCGGGATTGACGGCTTGTGGATCGATTTTGATCGAAGCCAGGGTGCCGTCGCATTTGGCCACGACTTTGACGACGCCGCCGCCGCTGGTGGCCTCGACCGTGCGTGCGGCCAACTGGCCCTGGACTTCTTCCATTTGCCGCTGAATGCGCGCGGCCTGTTTCATGAGTTTACCAATGCTGGACATGGGATAACTAAATTAATGTTTGGATTTGATTGTATCTGGAAACGGGTCAGGCGCGAACTTCGACAATTTGGCCTTTGAAAATTTCGAGCGCTTGTTTGATGAGAGGATCGTTTTTGAAATCATCCTTGCTCACCGATGTGGACGAGGCCTTTTCTTTTTCCTTGCGCACCGCCTGGACCGGCGCAGCGGATGGAGCCGCCGGCGTGGACGTGCTTGAAGCGGCGGGCGGATAAGGTTCGCGGCCCGGCGCAGTTTCCGCAAGCGCCACGGTGCGGACAGGCGCTTCGGCCTGGATGAATTTCACTTGCAGTTCGCCATAGCCCAACTCGCGGAGCTTGGTCTGAATCAGCGTGCGATTTTTCGAGTTGTCCACCAGGCCGAGGTGATCCGCGAATTCCGGATCGAATCCGATGGTAAAGACGTTTTTGGCCAGCGACACCGGATGCGCTTCCAACAGGTAAGTGCGGACAAACGGGCTGGCGCGACCCACGGCTTCAACCACGTTCGTCCAGACGACGGCGAGGTCCGGGTTGCTGCTCGACGGAACCGGTTCCGGCTCTGAAAACGTCTCGGTAACAACCGGCGGTACTGCGGGGATGGGATCAGCACTGATGGGCGATTCCTTGAGATCGGAAGCAGGCGTCATGACCTGCGCAGATCGAACTGGGCC
>JBFMDG010001013.1:0-1902 GCA_040754135.1 Verrucomicrobiota bacterium | reverse complement strand
AGCCGTCTTTGAGAACGTAACACACATAAAAGAACCGGTGGGTGGCAAAGCCCGGATGAAACGTCATCCCATACGCTTCTTTCAAACCAGGCACCGCTTGCCGCAAATTAAACATCAAATCCGCAGCCGTGGAGGCCGAGCTCCGATCGGCGGTGGTGGCGTCGGGAAAAGACCAGACATTTCCGCTTTGCTCCAATAAGAAAAGGCGATCCGATCCCGGGGCGACGCACAGATCGAGCGCATTCGTAAACTTCAATCCCGGAAAAATCCTTCGCGTCACAAAGGGCGAGGGCGGATCGGGCGAGCCTTTTAGGCGCGACGTGTTCCAGGCCACCCGCTGTTCGAGACCGGCGTTTTGCGAAACCTCGGCCCCTCTCGCAACGCCAAGTGGCAAAAGCAAACTTGCCATCGCGAAAGCGGTCAAAGCGCTGGCCAAGGATTTCATGACTGCGATTTATGGCGGCGATTTTTTGAGCGGGCAAATCCTTTCGGGTGTTGCTCTGCGGAAAAAAGTGCGGTAGCAATGCGGGCACAAATTCACCGAAAGGAATTCAATGAGACGCATGCTGGCTTTGTTGATTGTTTTGTCCGCCACCGGAATCGCAAATGGATTGCGCGCGGCGGATTGGGTCGTTTACGAGGGCGCGAAAGGACCCGGCCAAGGCAAACATATCGTTTTCGTCACTGGCGACGAAGAATATCGCTCGGAAGAAGGGATGCCCATGCTGGCGAAAATTCTCGCTGTCCGGCACGGGTTCAAATGCACCGTCCTGTTCCCGATCAATCCGGCCGATGGCACGATTGATCCGAATAACCAGACCAACATCGTCGGCTTAAGCGCGCTCAAGAATGCGGATATGATGGTTCTGTTCACCCGGTTCCGCGAACTGGCCGATGACCAGATGAAGTATATCGCTGACTTCCTGAATGCCGGGAAACCGATTTTGGGCATCCGCACTTCGACTCATGCCTTCGAGATCAAGCGCAACAAGCAAAGCGCTTATGCCAAGTGGGACTGGCGCAACAAAGAATGGCCTGGCGGCTTTGGGCAACAGGTCCTTGGTGATACCTGGATCAGTCATCATGGAAATCACGGCAAGGAAAGCACGCGCGGCATCATCAACCCGGCCATGAAATCCCATCCCATTCTCAAAGGCGTCGAGGACATTTGGGGCCCGACCGATGTTTACGGCATTGTTCATTTGCCGGCGGACGCGCAGGTGCTGGTGCATGGCCAGGTTTTGGAAGGGATGAAACCGACCGATAAACCGGTGGCAGGAAAGAAGAACGACCCCATGATGCCGTTGATCTGGATTCGCAATTACACCGCTGAATCGGGCAAAACTTCCCGCGTCCTCTCCACCACCATCGGCGCTTCGGTCGATCTCGAGAGCGAAGGTTTGCGCCGTTTGCTCGTCAACGCCTGTTATTGGGGCGTTGGCCTGGAAGACAAGATCCCCGGCAAAAGCAACGTCGAATATGTCGGCGAGTACAAACCCACCTTTTTCGGTTTCAATCAATTCAAACGGGGCGTCAAACCCAGCGATCATGAATTGAAATAAATTGCCTCGCTCCACTGTGGATCCACATGTTGCCGGTTGTCGGAGGCCGCGCACCGGAGCGCGAGTCTGCGACTCGCAGCAGCTCGGCTGCACAGCACGCTTGGGAATAACGCCGGTGCGCCTGGCTTTCGGCGAGTTGCTGCGGCTTGCAAAGCCGCGCTCCGGAGCGCGAGTCTGCGACTCGCAGCGGCTCAGCTGCACACCACGCTTGCGAATCACGCCGGTGCCTGGCCATCGGCGAGTTGCTGCGGCTTGCAAAGTCGCGCTCCGGAGCGCGAGTCTGCGACTCGCAGCAGCTCGGCTGCACAACACGCTGGGGAATAACGCCGGAGCGCCTGGC
>JBFMDG010001012.1:0-1902 GCA_040754135.1 Verrucomicrobiota bacterium | reverse complement strand
GATTCCAGGCGAGAACGTGGTATTGATTCCGCCCGGACCCAACAGGATGCCATTGGGGAAGTTTGGAGTAAACACGCGGATGGGATTGTAACCAGTGTTGACGATATACACGTAGTTGTCCGAGATGCTGCCGCCGTTAGAGAAATTGTGCATGTAAACATCAATGCTGCCAGTTTGCGTGATGTTTGAGCCGCTGATCGTTTCTGTTCCGCCAGTCGTGCTGTCGGCATTGAGGGAAAGCCATGTCCCTGTGCGATTGCCATAGTAGATGTGTTGGCCCGCGTGGTTGGCATGCAAATCCCAATCGCCACTGGCAAAAGTCATCGAAGCCGTGAAGCCGAAGGAAATTCCGGAAAACGGTTCCACTGAGAAATCGGACGCGCTAGTCCCGACTTGACCCGCGTTATAACTCTGTCCCGGCGCCAGGATGACCGAGTTCACTTTCATGGCAATCCGGCCGGTGTTCGTGAAGATGATTGAATTGGCCGTGATCGTTCCGCCCGCGGAAAAGTTCACACGCCAGAACGAGTAAGTGCCGGTCACGGAGAGATTCGAACCGCTGATTGTTTCCGTCCCGCCGTTGGTGCTGTCCTGATTCAGCGAGATGTACTGTCCGAAGCGGTCTCCGTAGTAAATCTCATCCCCGGAAGGATCTTTGGCATGCAGATCCCAATCGCCTGAATTGAACGTCATCGAGGCTGACACCGAATATGAGAACGGCTGCCCGAGAAACTCGGAGAAGTTCCCCACAAACCGGTTGGCAATATCGGTCCCTTGCGTGGCATTCACCGGAATCTGTTTCGTCGCTGTATTCGAATCGCCGCCCGTGTCCTTCGACAGATTCGAGCCAAAAGTGAAATCGAGATGATCGCCATCCGTATCCCAATTAATCACGGTCAAATTGCCGGTGAGCACGGCCAAGGCAATGTCCTCGTCGGCGTCGCCACGCACCTGGCTCGTCTCCGGCACACGGACATACTTGTTCAACGCCGCGATATAACGGGTGACCGTCGGCGCCTGGGCGGCCCATGGCGGCGTGGCATTGGCGGCTTGAGCGCTGGTGTAGCTGTATTGTGAGCGATCGTTTAGCGCCACATCCCGCTGGCTGCTGACAAATTCGTATTGGTACCACTCGACCCAGGCGCTGCTCGGCTTCTTCACACCAGTCTGGAAGTTCGCCGAGCGGCTGTCGTCCGGATTGTTCGCGGTGGTGCGAAGGTCAATAAATTCGGAAAGTTTCTTCGAGGTAGGGCCCCAGGCTGCATCCCAGGTCCAGCCCGGTTTGAGCACTTGCGCGACGGTCAGATTCAGGTCGCTCACATTGTCGTTCCAGCCCGGATACCACCAGCCAATCTGATGGAGTTTGACGGAGCTGAACCAGCGGGTCTGGCCGACATTGGCGTAAGTCACGGCATCTTCACCGAGATAAATCGCCTTCTTGATATCGTTGCGGCCGGAATACTTGGTGGCGCTGGTTTCAGCGGCGCTCTTCTTGATCTTCGTGTACGGCACCTTGACGTAATAGTTGGGCCGCTCGTTGACCGGCAGGTTGTCGTAAACTTCGCCGAGGAATTGCGAGACGTGCAGGATTTCCGTCCCCTGCTCGACCAGCGTCCAGCCCGGAGGCAGATTCGCCGCGGTGCGCGCCCATTCCGGAATGTATTCAAGGATGGTCAAGTTGTTCGCGTTCGCCTGGTAAGCGGTCTTGGCCACGTAAACATAACCGGCCTCGGGGCTGCCGCCGATTTCGGCGATCTTTTGCGCGGCCGATAACGTGGCGTTGAGCGCGTCGAGATCGGTCTTCTTCACGAGGGCGAGATCGATGCCGTCCTTGACCGTATGGACGCGGCCGGTGCCCGCTTTATAGGTGAGGTCGAACAACTGCCGATAGGCGGCCGTGGC
>JBFMDG010001011.1:0-1911 GCA_040754135.1 Verrucomicrobiota bacterium | reverse complement strand
TGGCAACAGGAACGGATCGGCACGCAATGCATCCTGAACGGCCCCTATCTTTATGTCACGCGCTCCAGCAGCCCGGCTTTCGAACAGATGCGAGCCGCCATGAACGACACCGCGGCCACCGTTCATTATTACATCCGCCGATTGAATACAAAATCCGGAGCAAAGGAATGGGAATATTATCACGCCGGTCCGCCGCAAAATTTTCAGCCCAAAGAAAAACGACTCCTCCTGCAATTTTCCAAGGAAGTTCAAGTGCTGAAATTCCTGTAACGCGAATTCGATGCTTAGTGTTCCGCGGGAATTCTAATGACGCCACATGACGGGAGATCGATAAAAGCGCTTCGGCGAGCTGGCGCAGCCCGCCTGCCTTGCTACCGCTGCAAGGCCTTGGCGCGATCATTCAAAGGTCCAAATCGACCCGGATACTTTTGACGCAAATAATCCCAGAGTTCACGCAACGTCCGGTCCGCGGGCATGCCCGGTGCCGCAATAGACTTGCTCGTATTCGTTCTGTTCGAAAGCACCGGCAGCGCTGTCAAACTCCCGGTCGCATCGAGCCTGCGTTCTGAAATCAATTCGGCGATCGCGATCCAATCCTCGACCGGAATGTCGTCGGATTGAAAAGCGTGGAACTTTAGCTCGCGCCCATAGCGTTCTCGAAAAATCCAGCGGCCGTCCGGACTGAATTTTGCCCATGGGCCGAGTCCCTGGAGCAGCGGGGTCATCGGCAATCCCGTCGCGCTCTCCCACACGCGCGCGGTTCCATCCATGCTTGAAGTCAAAAGGTACCGGCCGCCCGGATGATACTGAACCACTTCGACGTCGCTCCGGTGAATCATAGGAGGTGAGACTCGCGAGCCCGTTGCAATCTCCCAAATCCGCGCGTGACCATCCTTGCACGCGGTGGCGACGAATCGGTGGTCAGGACTGAACTGCGCGTCCCAAACGAGCAACGGATGTTCAAGCGGTTCCGTGATTGGCCTGCCTGTTGCCGCATCCCAAACACGCGCCGTGCGGTCGAAGCTGGTTGTAACGATGCGGCTGCCATCAAGGTTGAAATGCGCTTTGCTGACCACGCGGGCATGCGCCAGCGTTCGCGATTCAACCTGGCCCGATCGAACGCTCCATAATCGGCCGTGACCATCCGAACACGCCGTCAGAATCCTGGCATTGTCAGGGCTGAACTCGGCGTGCTGAACGTAATCGGCATGCGTCAATACGTGTTGCAACATGAGTTTCGGCTGCAATTGAATCACGCGAACTGCGTGATCAACACTCACCGTCAACGCATGAGTGCCATCCGGACTGAACGCCACTTGACGCACTTTGTCGTCGTGCGGAATCGGATCGCTGAAAGGATCGCCGCTGGCCGCTCGCCAAAACCTCGCCGTCCGGTCGTCGCTGCCCGTCAGGACGAGCTCTCCATCCTGACTGAACGCAGCGGTAGTGATCGCCGCCGCATGCTTCAGGACGGCCGAAATTGGCTGGCGCTTCGTCATATCCCAAACGCGCGCTGTACCATCGGCATTCACTGCCAAAATCCGCTTCGCATCCTGACTGCACACGGCAATTTGTCCGCCGGCTTCGGGCGCAAAACTTCTTGGGCCAACAGTGCTCAAGTCCCAAACGCGCAACGTTCCATCAAAGCAGGCGCTCACCGCCAGGCGCCCGTCAGAACTGAAGCGTGCGGCGGAGATTCGGCCCGTGTGAGGCAAAGGCGGAGTCAATGCTTCGCTGTCTGCGGCATTCCAAAACTGAATTTCGCTTTCGGAACTCATCCCCGACAAGGCGCGCGCCGTCATCACTGTGTTGCCATCAGGACTGGCCGTGGTGTGCCCGATCCAACCGGAATGCAGCATCGGGCGATTGAGCATCTGCCCCGATTTCAGATCCCACACCGCCACGGGGCCA
>JBFMDG010001010.1:0-1915 GCA_040754135.1 Verrucomicrobiota bacterium | reverse complement strand
ATTAGTTGTAGGCTCATTTTCGACCACCCGGATATGTAGAGGCTCGCGCTGGCCAAGGAGAGAAAACATTGCCACGCGCCATGAATTGCCAGGAGGTCACTACCCGCCCCGAGGAACTCCCATCTATTTGGGAGTCAGCACGACAAACCAAGCCGTATTGTTTTTCGCGTCGCCCGCAAGAACGATCAGTTCGCCCGGGGCGAATGCTTTGGTCACTTTGCGTTCGTACTTTCCTTCGCCGTAAAGTTTGACCTCGATGGTCGAATTGCCGGCATCACGCACCTCGATGTCGCATTTGTCGCTCAGCTTGATTTTCGGCGGCCGGTTTTTCTTGGCCACCACTTCCTTTTTGGTGACTTCGAAATAATTTTTCCATTTGAAGACGGAAGCCAGCTTGTCCTTGAGCTTTGAATCGACGTCGCTTAATTGCTGGCCTTTTGGTTTTTCGCCATTCGTTCCCCAAATGAGTTGCACTTCGAATTCGGGATCGGCCGCAAGCACTTGTGCGAAACCGTTGCCGAGGAAAGCAAGGAGCGTCAGGCTAAACCACAGCCAGGAAACACGTTTGGTCGTCATCCGCAGAAATTCTTAAACCAATTTTGTGACACGTAAACTCTAATTTCCAATGTTTCCAAGCCAGACCACCGTCATGCCGGCTTCTTCAGAATGGAATGAAATCAAGCTGGCATCTTCGACGGGAGTTTCGATGGTTTTCAGGATGGAAAGATCCTGCGGAGTGCGCTCCGGATTGAGCGTGATGAGGAGCGCGATGGCGATGACGGCCAGGCCGGCCATGGGCGCGGCAAATCTCAGCCATCCACTCCACGGGGAGCGGGCAGGAGCCTTGGATTGAGGTTCGAGCTGATGGATTTGGCGCTCGATTTTTGACCAATAAAAGTCGCGCGATTCGGGCAGTTTAATTTCCGGCTCGTTGCCAGACAGAAGCTGATGGGTGGATTTTAATTCGAGGTAGAGATCACGCGCTTCAGGATCGGCTTCCAAAAACCTGGCGATTTCCTTCGCTTCGTCCGGAGGCAATTCTCCATCGAGGTAGGCCTGCAATTTGAGTTGTGAATCGAGGTTCATTTCAACTGTTCCTTTTTCAATCCGGCAAGAAGCGAGGCCATTCTGCGGCGAGCGTAGAACAGCCGTGACATGACTGTTCCAATCGAGCATTGCATCCGCTTGGCAATTTCTTTGTATTCCAAATCTTCAAATTCGTGCAAAACCAACACCGTCCGGTGCTCATAAGTGAGCTGCGCGAGTGCGCGGTCAATCCGTTCGCGCAATTCCCGGCGCTCGAGGCGTTCCGTCGGATTCGGGTTGATGACGGGCATTTGTCGTTCGACCCCGCCGAGTTCTTCATCGAGCTTTTCGATCGACTCCGCCCGGACCCGTTTATCTTTGCGCAACTGATCCAAACAAAGGTTGATGATAATTCGCGTCATCCAGGTCAGGAAACTGGCTTCGCCCTGGAATTGGTTCAGCCGCTGCCAGCCTTTCACCCACGCCTCTTGGGAAAGATCGAGCGCGGCCTCTTCATTCCGCATCATGCTAAAGGCGCGCGCATAAATTTTGTCGCGATGCCGGGCCACCATTTCCTCGAAGGCAGACATATCGCCTTGCTGCGCGGCTTTCACCAGAGCCTCATCTGCCATGTTGGGATAATCCAGCCGTGTCGCCATGTTAATGGACGCGCCTTTCGATGAGATATTCAGCAGAGGTCACAGTTTTCCCTTCGTGCTCGGCAACTTTCCCGCGATGCGCGGATCGTGCTGGCAAGCCGCATCCACCGCCCGCGCGAAAGACTTGAAAATCGCCTCCACAACATGATGCGGCTCCTCGCCGTAAAGCAGTTCGACGTGCAGATTGCAACGCGCTTCGTTGGCAAACCCTTGGAAAAACTCCCGTGCGA
>JBFMDG010001009.1:0-1933 GCA_040754135.1 Verrucomicrobiota bacterium | reverse complement strand
CACAGCCAATTCAAGATCGCGCGCGCGGCGCTGCAATGATTCCAGCTGTTCGATGTTCGCCTTTTCGGTGGATTGAAGCCGCTGGTGCTTCTCCTCGATTTCTTTGAGCCGCGCCGCCGCAAGCTCGTGACGGGCGCGAACCTGGCGCAACAGTTCCGCGGCCTGGAGAATTTTGCCTTCTTTGAAAAACGATTGCGCCGTGCCGTGCAAATCTTTGGCTTCCGTGAGCGCCGCACGCGTTTCGTCGAGATTATCGGCGATGGTGCCGTTCGCGTTGGGATGGGCGGGATCACCCGCGCCCAATTGCAACACTTCGCTTACGTATTCCTCCGCCAACTGATGCAAAATAAGCTCATGACTCGGCGTCATTCCGAGCAAACGCTCCGTCTCGACTCGAAGTGTCCTCACTTGTTCCGCGTAAGCGCCGAATTCGCGTTGTGTAGCGCAGACAATCGCCGTCGCTTCATCGGTCAGACGTTTGCTTTCCTCAAGGGCGTCCGATGCGGACTCAACATCGCCGCGGTCCAAGGCGGCTTTGGCGGCGGCTGATTGTTGGCCGGCCTCGCGCAGTCGCATGGAAGGATCGGCATTCGTCTCGCGCAGCAGTTGATCTGGCGGCAGTTTTAGCGCCTGGCCCAATTCCGTCCGCGCCGATTGAACCAGCCGCGTGGCTTGCTCGATGGCGAGCGTGGTGGGCCCGGAGCGCATGGTCTCGAGGCGTTCGGCTTCGGCCACGCGCGCCGACTGTCGCACCAAAGCGGCAACATAATGCTCGATTGCTTCCGCGGCGGAACCGGCCACGGCACTTTGCGCGAGCGCATCGGCCGCCGCCGAGGCTTCGCGCAGCGCCTCGTCGATCCACGCCACGTGAATCTGCGCAGCGCGCAGGCGATCGCGTGCGGCCATGATTTCCGGCAAGCTGATTTTGCGGAATTGCAGCAGCGCATCCACCAAAACGAGCCCATCGTTCACCCGTTGATTGGCCGCGGCACCGTGGGTGTGCAATGCCGTCACCGGATCTTTCAAAGCAATCTGAATCGCTTCGTGCACCGCGCCTTCCGCCGCCGGCAACAACTCCGCAAAAACAGCCGGGACGCGGAATAAACCATCGGAGTCCCCCGCCGACGCGACCAAAGCTTCTTTGGCGCGCAGGGTTCGAATATTTTCCTGAGTCATTTCGAGCTTTTTTCCGATCTGAATCAGGCTGTGCTCCACGCGATCCAGATGCTCGAGCGCCCGTTTGGCTCGGTCGTTGAAGGCGTCGATCAATTGTGTGAACGACATTGTGAATGGTTGATAAGATTCCAAGTGGCCCAGCAGGGTATCGCGTTCGGACTTCGGACCGCGCACGACCAGTTCGAGCGCTTCTTCCGGCTTAAAAGAAATCGGCTGGTCCCGCAGCAAATGGAGCGCGGCGCGATAACGGCGACGCGAAAAATGGTTGCAAGCACGCTGCAAAGCGCCGGCGGGAAACGCCAAAGCCTGTGCATCGCGCAACACGCGGCCGGTGCAGGCGGACATGATGAACAGCTCATCGACGTCTTTGATAATTTGCTGGCTCAGACGCAACGTTTCGCCCGCGTAACGCTGGGCCGCTTCATCCGTTGATGCGCCCACAACCGTTGAGACCCGATCGAGCAATTCGAAGAGCGCGACATTTTTTTCGCCCAGGCCGGTTTCCCAGGTTTTCAGGAGGGCGAGGCATTCGTTCTTGAGCGGTTGGCGGCGGCGATTCAGCGCCCAGCCGGCGGCCAATGCGGAGGCCAGCGAGGAAAGGCCGATCAGCATCCAAAGCCGGCGCGCCACCACCGCGCTGCGCATCGCTGCCGAAATCAGTTTCTCAGCGGTCGCCACATTCACCTGCGCGGTTTGCAGAAAGGTGGCGTAATCCGAATCCCCGCGATCATGCGCCTGGCGCGCCTGGGTGGCGGCG
>JBFMDG010001008.1:0-1934 GCA_040754135.1 Verrucomicrobiota bacterium | reverse complement strand
ACCGCTTTGGCCAACTCCCAACGCATAGGATTTACCCACACGCACTGCCGAGGCCAAAGCGCCGTCGCCACTTCGTTCTGCCGGCGCACTCCATAACGCTGCGGATTCAGTCCGCTCATTTTGGACTGCGGTGGCAAGCGCGAAAGCGCGCGACACCGCTTTGGCCAACTCCCAACGCATAGGATTTACCCACACGCACTGCCGAGGCCAAAGCGCCGTCGCCACTTCGTTCTGCCGGCGCACTCCATAACGCTGCGGACGCGGTCCAAACGCCTGCGTTGCTTCACCCCTTCACATCAGCAGGGCCGAGATGGAAAACAGTCTGGCCTGGCATCGGCACGGGATAATTGTCGTCTGAACTCAACTGCGTGGGCGCTTCCATCTCATCGCGGCAATCTTCCGGACGCGGTGGGTAATGGAAATCCGACTGGCTGGCCTGTTCCCAGGTGATTTCTTTTCCGCTGTAGCAGGAGAGTTGTCTCATGACCGTGATCAAAGTGCTGCGCGCCATGTAATCACCGTTATTGAGCGGTTCCCCCGAACGGATGGACGCGAACAAACGATCGTGTTCGACCTGGTATGGATCGCATTGGCCTTCCCAGCGCCAGCTCGTTTCGCCCCAGATGCGGCAATGCTTGATCGAAGCTTTTCCTTTGCTGCCGAGAACTATGCTCGAATCTTCGTCGTAACAACCGTGCGTGGTGCGGCAGAACGCATAAACCCGAACGCCATTGTCGAATTCATACACCACCGAATGATGATCGAACACGTCGCCATACTGCCGCCCGATCATCGACGAACGCCCGCCCAGACCGTGGCACTTCAACGGCACTTTGTTCCCGAGCACCCAGCTCGTGCGGTCGAGATTGTGCACGAGCGATTGCACGGCGTCATCGCCGGAGAGCCAGCGGAATCGGTATTGCGAACTGAGCTGCCATTGCAGTTCGTTCAACCCGGGCTGGCGTTGCGTGACGCCATAGGGCGCGCGCAAAAAATTTTCCTCGACGGCAATGACATCGCCGATGGCGCCATTTTGAATGCGCTCGATCGTTTCGGCATAACCGGAGTGATAGCGGCTGTGCAGTCCGGAAACGATCGAAAGCCTTTTCTCCCACGCCAGATCGCAGGCCTGTTGCATAAGGCGAACGCCCGCCGGGTCGATGCCGTGCGGCTTTTCCACAAAGACATGTTTGCCCGCGCGAATGGCGCTCATGGCGTGCAGCGGATGGAACTTGGCCGCGTTCGCGATCAACACTACGTCGGAAGCTTCGATGACCTTTTTAAAGCCGTCGAACCCGGTGAAGCAATGGTCGTCGTTTACGATGACCTGGTTGGAACGCGCCCGTTTAATCTCGTCGCGTTTAGCGTGAATGCGGTCGAGAAAGATATCGCCCATGGCGACGAGCCGCGCGCCGGGATCGGCGGTGAGCGCTTGCACAGCCGCGCCGGCATTGCGCCCGCCACAACCGATGAGCCCGACACGAATGATATCGCTCCCCGCCGCATGCGCGCAGCGGCTCAAATCAAGCGCACCTAAACTGGTGGCCCCGGCCGCCGTGGCGGAGGTTTTGAGAAAGGACCGGCGGGAGATGGCTTGCGAAACGGAAGCAACAGTTTTCATAAGCAACGTGATGCGAGTCGATGCGTTCTTCTCACGAGCCTGAACTGGTTCAGAGCGGCGCGATTTGATCTGCATCAACGAAGGGCAGGGACAGAGCCGAATGTTACATGGTTGAAAGGGTTACAAGGTTAAATCGGTTTAAGGGCTAAATCGGACCATTATCGGACGCGGATACAACGGAGCGCGGGTCTAAGGCCCGCAGCAGTGCGGCTAGGCCAGGACGCGGAGGAAATAATGATCCTGCGTGCTGAGATCAGGGACGTTGCTGCGGCTTATAAAGCCGCGCTCCGGGCGCGGAAAGCGCGGAGCGCGG
>JBFMDG010001007.1:0-1945 GCA_040754135.1 Verrucomicrobiota bacterium | reverse complement strand
CGGCGCCGGTTGTTTTGATGAACTTCTGGCGGGCACGACTTGCCAGGTAACAACCTTGAACGCGGAACACGATCCGAATTTCGGCGGCATCAATCCCGAACCGATTGCCCGAAATTATGCGCGCAGCGCCGCGTATTTAAAAAAGCATCCTCACGATCTTTGCCTGGTGACGGATGGCGATGCGGATCGTGTTGGCGGGATGGACGGAAGAGGCAACCCGCTTTCCACACACCAGATCATTTGTCTTTTGCTGCATCATTTTCTGGTCAACCGGCACGGAAAAGGGCGCGTCGTGAAGGCGCTCACCACGACATCGATGGTGGACAAGATGTGCGCTGCCTTTGGCCTGGAATTGGTCGAGACGGGAGTGGGTTTTAAATACATTTGCGCGGAAATGCTGAAAGGGAATGTGCTTCTCGGTTTTGAAGAGAGCGGCGGCATTGGCTTTCCCGGGCATGTGCCGGAACGTGACGGCATTTTGGCTGGATTGATGTTGCTCGAAATGCTGGCCACGGAACGGAAGCCCCTCACGAAATTGCTGGCGCGCCTGGAACAGGAGTATGGACCGCATCGTTACGCGCGGATCGACACGCATTTTCCGCTCGAAAAACGCGCGGCCCTGATGGATTTCTGCAAAACCAATCCGCCGGCAAAACTGCTGCGATCGGCAGTGCGAGACGTGAAATCGTTCGATGGCGTGAAGTTCATCGCCGAGGACGGGAGCTGGCTGATGTTGCGCGGGTCGGGAACGGAGCCCATTTTGCGGATTTATGCCGAGGCGAGATCGGATGAGGACGCGCACAAGCTGTTGCAGCTCGGGACGAAGCTGACGCGCCGCGTTTGATGGGTTTGATCGGTTTGAAAGGCGCGTGGCGCCGCTGACGATTCATTACTGCCCGATTTTTCGGACAACTTTAACGCGCCTGTTTCAGATTCGAGTTCGAGCGGTTTGATCAGGCGCTGTTTAGCACTGTTTGGCGCTGGTCCGAAAGCCGGGAAAAACTTGAAACAGGCGAATAACCCTTGCTTCAAATGGTCGGGAGTGTAAAACGTTCAGGCTGAGTTCAATCAGCTCGTATGCGCACGCGCACATTGAATCGCTTTCAAGCCGGTTCGCTCGGGAGAGAAAGGCCGGCCTTCACTTTGATCGAGCTTTTGGTGGTCATTGCCATCATTGCGATTTTGGCGGGCATGCTCTTGCCGGCATTGGCCAGCGCGAAAGAAACGGCCCG
The DNA here is from genome assembly GCA_040754135.1 of Verrucomicrobiota bacterium. GTDB lineage: Bacteria > Verrucomicrobiota > Verrucomicrobiia > Limisphaerales > SIBE01 > JBFMDG01. The sequence goes on along the minus strand of JBFMDG010001007.1, from coordinate 713 downwards.
ACGCATTTCTTGTGTGAACAGCCTCCGCCAGCTTGGTATGTCGCACACGCTTTATGCCGATGATCATGAGGGCAAATTCCCGCCGCGCGCTTACAGTCCCTCCTGGACCACCCGGCTCCAGGAAGGATTTCGAGATGTGAAGTTGCTCAAGTGCCCGAGCGATACGAACAAGCCGGCCACATTCGGAAATGATCCTGCGAAATTTCCGGCCGATGCGGCCCCGCGCAGCTACATCCTGAATGCCTGGAACGACTATTTCAAAGAGCACTTGAAGTCGGAGGATTTCGACAATTACATGAAAGCGAGCGGGCAGTTTGTGATGCCGGAATCGGCGGTGCGCGAACCTTCCGAAACCATCATCCTGGGTGAAAAGGAATCGAGCTCCGGCCATTTTTACATGGATTTTATGCAGGGTGTGGCTGGCAATGATATCGAAGAAGTCGAGCAAGCGCGGCACGCCACGAAAATCAAGAGGGGCACCGGCGGTGGTTCGAATTATTCATTCGTCGATGGCAGCGCCCGTTTCCTGAGATTTGGGAAATCGGTCACGCCGCTGAACCTTTGGGCAGTTCACGAAGCCTGGCGGACGAACGTGGTCAACTACTGAGATTTTTCCGGGAGACTTGCGAGTGGCCCGATCGCGACGGTTTGGCGTCGTTTAGTTTTTCCAGCCGGTTTGATCGATGCGCCGGAATTCTGCTTCCACATCCGCG
>JBFMDG010001006.1:0-1948 GCA_040754135.1 Verrucomicrobiota bacterium | reverse complement strand
ACGTCGCCGGTAACAACGGCGAATGCAGCGACACCACATCGCTGGCGGCGAGCAGCTCGGGCAGCGTCGTGTAACGCACTTGAAAGCGTTCGGCCCATTCTGAAACGGGATAGGGATCGCAAGCCAAAACGGTGGTTTCGAACCCGCGAAAAATCTGGGCGGCGATACGCCCGATCCGTCCGGTGCCGATGATCCCGACGGTTTTGCCATGCAAATCAAAACCGACCAGGCCTTGCAAAGAGAAGTTGTGTTCACGCACCCGATTGTAGGCGCGATGAATTTTGCGATTTAAGGTGAGCAACAGCGCCACGGCATGCTCCGCCACTGCATGAGGCGAGTAGGCCGGCACACGAATCACCGGAATGCCGAGCGCTTTGGCGGCGGTGAGATCGACGTTGTTGTATCCGGCGCAGCGCAACGCGACCAGGCCCACGTCGTTTTTGGCAAGGATTTCCAGGCATGAACGATCCACGGCATCGTTCACGAACACGCAAATCACCCGCGCGCCGCGCGCGGTGGCGGCGGTCTCCGCGCTCAACCGATATTCATGAAAACGCCAGCCGATCTCCGAATCCCGAGCCGCCTTTTCCAAATACTCGCGATCGTACGGTTTGGCATCGAATACAGAAACGTCAATCATAAGTTAAGTCGGTTTTCAGGTTGAAACTGGCGCGTCCGGAGGATGCTCGATCCGGCATTCCGGACAAAGATGCCGTTCGAATTCCGCGGTGTCATGCCTGGGAAACACCGTTTCAAACGGACTCCATTGGCCCGTGACCAGGCGCACCTTTCGACACGAAGGACAAAGTGTCAACGCGCGAATCGGATCGCACTTCCGGATGGCCTCTTGCAAATGAAGCACCAGATCGGCGCGGTCCGCTTCGGAACGCCGGCGTTCGGTTATGTCGCGTCCGGTAGAAACGAAATGAGTGATGTTTCCTTGTTCATCGCGAATGGGCGAAATGATTTTCTCTTCCCAATAAATCTCGCCGTTTTTCTTCCGATTAACGAAATCGGCGCGGAACACTTCGCCCGATTGAATTCTCCGCCAAAGATCGCCGAAAAATTCCGGCGGATGAAACTCCGATTTGAGCAGGCGAGGTGTGCGGCCGATGGCCTCTGCAGCGCTGTAGCCGGTCAAGGCTTCAAACGCCGGATTCACATATTCGATGACGCCATTGCGATCGGTGATGAGAATGTGTTCGGCGCTTTGTTCGACAGCCGTCGAGAGTTGGCGAAGGGTTTTGGTGGTGGCTCGCCATTCTTGAATGTACCGTCGCAAACTGGCGTTGGTCTCGGCCAGTTCCACGGTGCGTTTTTCGACGCGCTCTTCCAATTCCTGATTGGCCTGGCGCAAAGCTCTGGCAAATCGCTTTTGCGGAGTGATGTCTTCGAGCAGAACCACGGTGGCGAATGGCTGGCCATCGGAATGGCGCTGGCGTTTGACTTTGACGGTGAAGAAGCGGGCGGTGTTGTGACTGATCAATTCCTTTTCGAATTGATATTCGAGATCGAAAACCTGATCGAACCGGGCGAGTTCATGTCGCAACCAGAGCAGCGGAATGGTGGATGCGGTAGCGCCAATGCCGCGTCCGTTCGAGAGATCCTGGAGCTGGCGTTGCGCTTCCGGATTTAAGTGAAGGATGTTCTGGTGCAGATCAAGCCAGATGACCGGGCAAGGAAACTGATCGGTCACTTCAAAGTGTCTGGCGATGTCAATGGTCATGGCACGTGGCGCGGCCAGCCAAAGCACCGCGCGGGCTCGACATGATGAGAGCCGGCGCGCGACGCGATGGACTGCCGCGATGCCCCAAACGTAAACAGAATCGCCCATGGGCACCCCCACAGATTTTGCCAAATGCTTCGCCAGGATTGGAAGGGGAGCGCGCCCCGCCTCGGGCGCAGTTTTCCGCGCCCTCGCGGAAAACATTCGGCTCTCGACTCTCGA
>JBFMDG010001005.1:0-1955 GCA_040754135.1 Verrucomicrobiota bacterium | reverse complement strand
CAACGCGTCTTGCGGATCTCAAAACGCCTCGGATGCGTTGTGCGCGCAGGCGAGCACTCGGGCAATGGTCGAGCATATGCGCCGAAAAAATGAGAGCCGACTCACGTCAGGCTGCTACGGATTGCGGGTCCGGCGCTTTGCGATTTACGATTGTGCATCGCTTTTGAAATCGTATGCTCAGCTTCTGCAAACTCGAACTCGAATTCGAACTCACCAATTCAACCCCATTGAAGTCATGAAAATACTTCACTCGTTCATCGGCCCTTTCGCAGGACTGGCTTTGCTCTGCGGCGCATGGGCATTTGGCATCGCCGCGACCGCCGCAGAAACACGTCCGCCGAACATCGTCATCTTCCTTTGCGATGACGTTGGCTATGGCGAGTTTGGCTTTCAAGGAAACAAGGAAATTCCCACGCCGCACATCGACTCGATCGCGACCAGCGGGATTCGATTCACACAAGGCTACGTGTCGGGGCCTTATTGCAGTCCCACGCGCGCTGGGCTTTTGACTGGCCGGTATCAAACGCGGTTTGGCCATGAATTCAACGGCGGCGGACCAGCGGGCGGAAATAACTTTGGCCTGCCGCTGACAGAGAAAACGATGGCCGATCATTTCAAAGCGCTCGGTTATTCCACTGCGGCCATCGGCAAGTGGCACTTGGGCGGTCCGCCCGATTTTCTGCCGATGAAACGCGGGTTCGATGAATTCTACGGCACGGTGGCCAATACGGCGTTTTTCAAACCGCGCGCTTTTGTCGATTCCAGGCAATCCGCGGAAGTGCACGCGATTACTGCGGAGGATTTTTACACCACCGATGCTTATGCAGAGCGGGCGGTGGATTGGATTGAGCGGAACAAGGCCAAGCCGTTTTTCCTGTATTTGCCTTTCAACGCCCAGCATGCGCCTTTGCAAGCGACCCGGAAATATCTCGACCGGTTTCCGAATATCCCTGATGAAAAACGCCGCACCTTCGCGGCAATGATGTCCGCCATGGACGATGCGGTGGGACGCGTGCTCGGGAAGATTCGCGACATCCGCCAGGAGGAAAACACGTTGATTTGGTTTTTCTCGGACAATGGCGGACCGACGCAAGCGACCACTTCCAAAAATGGACCGTTGCGCGGGGTGAAAGCGACGACGCTTGAAGGGGGCGTGCGTGTTCCGTTTTCGGTGCAATGGAAGGGCAAACTTCCCGCGGGCAAAGTGTATGATGCGCCGATCATTCAACTGGATATTTTGGCGACGAGCCTGGCGGCGGCCACGGGCAAATCCGATCTGCCGGCGGCCAGTTCAACCGGAGCCAAACTCGACGGGGTCAATTTGCTGCCGTTCTTGACGGGCGAAAAGACGGGCCAACCTCATGAAGTGCTCTACTGGCGTTTTGGCGAGCAATGGGCCATTCGCAAAGGCGATTGGAAACTGGTGGCCTCGCGGCCCGATGGCAAGGAACCACGGCTTTTCAACCTTGCGCAAGATATGGGTGAAGCGAAAGACCTGGCCAGCGCGCAACCGGACAAGGTGAAAGAACTCAAAACAACCTGGGCGGCATGGAACGCCGAGCAAGAGGCGCCGCGCTGGAAACCCAATCCCAACCGCCAGCGGCGCCAGGCGAGATGAAGCAGAATATTCCAATCAACGGCGGTGTTGGGCGGATGGGCTCGGCTCGACTTGGGCGCGAAATCCTTTAGCAGGTTGGCCAAATTTATCAGTGAAGCGCACCGAGCCTTGCCAGGCGCCGCGATGATTGACGACCTTGAAAATCAAGGTGTTCATGCCTTTGGCCAAAGCGATCCCTGCCACGCTGTCTTCTCCCATGCTCAAAATGCGCAGCTGCCGGTACTCATAGACGCATCGTCCGTTGAGATAAATCTTTGCTTGATCGTCGCTCGCCACTTTGAGCACCAAATCACTTAATTCGGTTTCGGCCCAGAGAAAACTCACCGCATAGGCTACG
>JBFMDG010001004.1:0-1956 GCA_040754135.1 Verrucomicrobiota bacterium | reverse complement strand
CGCCGGCACCAAATACCTGACGGTGCGGGCCATCATTCCTGACACGGGCCAGGACAACCGCTCGCGCAACATGATGATCGCGATGGCCAATCGCCAGGCCATCTTCAAAAACGATTGTGCCAGTTGTCATGCGCATCCAACCGTCGGCAAAAAAGGGGAAGCGTTATATCAGGCGGCTTGTGGGATTTGTCATGAAGCCGAACATCGCGCCAGCATGGTGCCCGATCTCACCGCGCTAAAAAATCCCACCAGCAAGGAATATTGGGAATTGTGGGTCACCAAAGGGAAACCGGGAACGCTCATGCCGGCGTTCGCCAAATCGGAAGGCGGTCCGCTCGATGAGGAGCAAGTGGCCTCGCTGGTGGATTACCTGACGCATCATTACCCGCCACGTCCGCGCGTTCAGGCGGAGACGCCACACCACGACGATTAGTCATGCCGAGGGCAGAACTGCACCGGCCAATCCTTCGTCCAGCTGCAGGGCGGAACTCAAATTGATTCATGTCGGGTTTATTTATTTCGTTTGAAGGCACCGAAGGCAGCGGAAAGAGCACGCAAATCCAGCTGCTTGCCGAGCGCTTACGCTCTCTGGGTTGCAAAGTGCGGACGCTTCGAGAACCGGGCGGGACCCTCGTCGGCGAAGAAATCCGGCACACACTCAAGCACAGCCCCAACAATGCCGCGCTCACTCCCGAAACGGAACTCCTCCTCATGAACGCGAGCCGGGCTCAACTGGTGCGCGAAATCATTCGTCCTGCCCTCGCCCAGGGTGAAGTGATTCTTTGCGACCGGTTTTACGACTCGACCACCGCCTATCAAGGTTACGGGCGGAATCTGGACTTGAACCTCGTCCGGGCGATTATCGATTTTGCCGTTGGCGACACGCGGCCTGATTTGACTCTTTTGCTGTGCGTGCCCATTGCCGAAAGCGAGAACCGCCGCTTGCAGCGCCACGGAAGTTCATTGCCTGAACGAGACCGCATGGAAGAAGCCGGCCGCGATTTTTTTGTGCGGGTCGAGCAGGGCTACAACGCTTTGGCTGCCGCCGAAACCGGTCGCATCAAAGTGATTGATGGAACGCAAAACGTCAGCGCAGTGAGTGAAAAGATTTGGGAGTCGGTCGAGGAACTGATTCGAAAACGAAATATGCTGCCGCGAGCCTGAACCTCCCTGGACGTCCCTCGCCTTTGGCAAGATTTCGCAGGAGAAAGGTCGAGAACAACCCGTTGACAATGGCTTGCTTTTCGATACCGTAACCGCCTCTAAATTTAACGATATGCCGAATACGAAGTCAGCCGAACGCCGCATGCGGAATAGTGCCCGCAAGCATTTGCAGAATAAAGCCACCAAATCCCGGTTGAAAACGCTGGAGAAAAATTACCTCGGCCTCCTCACCGACAAGAAGAAGGACGCGGCCACAGCGGCATTTCGCTCGATCAGCTCCGCACTCGACAAAGCCGCAAAATCCGGCGTGATTCATTCCGCCACGGCCAGCCGCAAGAAGTCACGGCTCGCGGTGCGGCTCGAAGCCCTCAAGTAAGCCTTAGCTGAGCGCATTCTCGCGCGGCGACCGAGCGTCCCAAGGGACGCTTTTTGTCTTTGCAAGTTTTTCATCGCCATCGCAGCCTGCCCATGGCGAACTAAAAACATGCAAACACCGCTGAACCTGGTGGTGACGGCGGGCCCGACGATTGAACCGCTCGATCAGGTTCGGCGTCTGACCAACTTCTCCACAGCCCGGCTTGGATCGGAGCTGGCGGCATTCCTCAGCCATCAAGGTCATCAGGTCATCTTGCTGCGCGGCCAAGCCAGCACCTGGCCCGTTCCAAAAGAGGAAATCGTCCTCCGCGATTTCACCACCACCGCGCACCTCGCAGAACGCCTTCAAGACTGCGTCTCCGCGTCCGTCGATGCCGTCTTTCATGCCGCCGCCGTAAGTGATTTTCAATTTGGAAA
>JBFMDG010001003.1:0-1957 GCA_040754135.1 Verrucomicrobiota bacterium | reverse complement strand
GCAAGGCGCCGATCCCGGTTGGGATGTGTTGAGCATTACGGGCTCGTTGACCATCTCCGCAACGGCGCAGAACAAATTCAATGTCGATCTCATCTCGCTCACGCCCGCGAACAGCGCCGGCAACGCGGCGAATTTTAACAACGCGCAGAGTTACACCTGGACAATCGCGACGGCGACTGAAGGGGTTTCGGGATTTTCCTCGGACAAGTTTTCCCTGAACGCATCGGGATTTTCCAATCCGCTCAATGGCGGTTCCTTTGGAATTTCACTGGCGAACAACAATCTGCAGGTGACGTTCACTCCGGTGCCGGAGCCGGAAGAATACGCGGCCGTGTTCGCCGCTGGTTTGCTTGCGTTTGCCTTTTGGCGCAGGAAACAGGCGCAGACTGCCGCTCGCACTTGAGAGCCTGTCTGAAGCGTCTTCCCCCGTTCGCGATGGGCCGGTGCGACGAAACGCTCGAAGAGGAACGGTCAGCTCTTGCGTGGATGTCGATTCCAGAAAAACCAATAGTTCTCGAGCATGACGGCGAGGTTTTGCCAGTTTTTGAATTCAGAGGGCTTGACGACATACGAATTTGCCCCCAGCTCGTAAGCGCTCACCAGATCTGCTTCCAAATCCGAACTGGTCAAGATCACCACCGGCAAACGCCGCAAAATCCCGTCACTCGAGCGCATCCACCGCAACAAATCGAGTCCCGTCATTCCCGGCATGCGAATGTCCAGCAACATGATGTCAGGAAATTCCGCCGCGTCTCGGTTCGCATAAGCCCCTGCACCCAAAAGAAAATCTCGAGCGTCCTCCGCGTCCGGAAGGCTGCGCACCACCAGATTCGAGTGGAGCAACTGCAACGCCTGGCGAAATAGAATCCGGTCATCCTCATCGTCATCCACATGCAGGACCACCGGTTTCACAGGGCGCATGATTTTCGCACCGGGTGCTAAAGACTGGATGGTATTCAAGGCGCTTCTTTAAATCAAATCCTGAGGAATTTGTCACTCAGGGGATGCCCTGATTTTTATTGCCCAAAATCACTGCCCGCATCGCCGTGAACACCTGAATCTCGTCATCACGAATGCGTTTTGGCAGACGCTCCAACCTGAATCGGGCTCGAATCAATCGAATCAATCAATCCAGAGTTGCCTCTAGCCGGGCTTTCGGTTTTCGTTAGCGCCGTGCACGTGCAATTCAAATTCTGGCGTTTTGATCTCGAGCTGACTCACCGATGGACGATTTCAAGCGGACTCGGGCCCGGCGGCAGCGGCGGCACCACCAGTTACAAAGTGGTCTTCGTCGAACTGCGCGATGGCCACGACACCGTCGGACTCGGTGAAGCCGCGCCCTCCTCGCGTTACCAGGAAAATGTGGATACGGTGCTCGCCTTCCTACAGCGCGTCGATGCCGGGCGGCTTTCGTTTGCGGATGTTCCGGCCAGTATGGCCTATCTCGACACCGTTGCTCCGGGGAATTACGCCGCCAAAGGAGCATTGAACATCGCGTTGCTCGATGGCGCGGCGAAGCTGGCGCGCAAACCGATTTACGATCTTCTCGGGCTCGGATTTACCGAGAACAAACACGTCACCTCATTCAGCATTGGCATCGATACGCCGGAAAAAATTCAGGAAAAAGTGAAAGCCGCCGCGGATTATCCGGTGCTCAAACTGAAGGTTGGCAGTTCACAGGATGAGGAAAACCTCGCCGCTTTGCGCGCGGCGGCGCCGACCAAACCGGTGCGTGTGGACGCCAACGAAGCGTGGAAAACGAAAGAGGAAGCGCTCGCCCGAATTCAATGGCTGGCGGGCGACCGGTTTATTCAATTCATCGAGCAACCGATGCCAGCGACCAATCCCAAGGACGATTGGGTGTGGCTGCGATCCCGTTCGCCGCTGCCGATCATGGCCGATGAATCGTACTTTTCAGTGCGCGACATTGCCCAATGTGCGGGCGCTTTCCACGCGG
>JBFMDG010001002.1:0-1967 GCA_040754135.1 Verrucomicrobiota bacterium | reverse complement strand
TAATTCTCCCCTGCCCCACGCGGGGTTTCCACCGTGCCGGTTAATAGCCCTGTGAAATCCGGTTCATTCGGGAATTTGGGAGCAGCCAGCAAATCAGCGATCGTGTTGCCGCCAATGTCCCGATAAATTTCCCAAGTCAATCCCGCAGCACCGCCGCGATGCGGATTGCCCAAGTTCATTTCCAACGAAGTTCCCAACGCGATGGTCTGGTCTGGAATGGGACCAAACACCGGCGGCAAATTCACCTCCTCGACTCGAATGCGAAAACGGGTCAGCGCTGAAACCAACGGCGAATCGTCCGCAGTCGTGAGCACCGTGATGTCATACGTTCCGGGCCCCTGCTCTTCCGATGGCGTCCAGGTGAACAGACCGGTCGTGGCATCGATCTGTGCGCCGGCGGGAGGGTCCACCAACTCGAACACGAGTTTCGAACTGCTCGGATTGACGGTTTGCAATTCGAGCGGGATGCGAACTTCCAGGCCTTCATTCACCGTGGTTTCCGGAACCGGTTTCAAATCCGGTTGCCAGTAAAACTCGGCCGAGAAAATTCCAAGATCGGGATACGGAAGCGCTCCAAGCAAGGCGACCGCCGCCGCCGCACCGCGCGCGGGACTTTCCTGACGCAAACGAAAATCATTTCGATCCGCGTCGATGAATTGCGGATTGGCATGAATTTGATGCGAACCGATCCACGGAGTGAACCAATCGAGCGGCGTGGCGAAGATCGATTCGGGATCGAACAAACAATAGTCGAGCGTGTTTTGAAGTTCGCTCCCGTTGAAGGACCCGAAATACTCGTTGCGATAAAGGTGCTGCGGCCGGCTGTCGAAATAGATGTTGTTGAGAAAAGAATTGAGCCGCGTTTCACCTTCGATCGACAATCCGGCCACCCCGTTTCGGGCGGTCACGTTGTGCGCCACAATGTTCTGTTGAGCAAAGCGGAGGATTTGTCCAAGCGTCCCCACATCGGCGGCGATGTTGTTGTAAAGATGGACGCGGCCTTGCGTGCGAAAATTGATCACGAAACCGACGCCGCTGTTCACAATGGCGTTGCCGCGCACGATCGCCGGATTCGGATTGGCTGAGTCGATGGCCATCCCGGCCCCGGACCAGGGCGCGCTGCAATCCACAATGATGTTGCCCTCGATCAACTCGCCCCCATTGTAGCTCGATTGAATGCCATGCTCGATGCCCCATCGGCAGAGATTGTTGAGAATGCGCACCCCAACGTCGCTGCTGCTCCAGATGCAGCTTCTGCCATATCCCGATTTGACCGGCTGATCGGGCCGCCGTCCGCCTTCCACTTCAAATCCATGGAGCCAGACGTAAGCGCAATCGCGCAGTTCGATGGTGGCGGAGTTTTGAGTTCGCGTCTCCTGCCAGCCTTCCGGCTGCAGCACGCGCACGCGTTCCCCCGGCGCAGCGCTGATGATGATGGGATGGCTCTTCGTGCCGCGCAGCCGCACTTCAAATGGTTCGTAATAATCGCCACCGCGCACGAACAAAATGTCGCCGGGCGTCAATCGCCCCAGCGCATGAGGAAAGGTGCGCCACGGTTTTTCCAATGACCCGTCATTCGCATCCGAGCCGTCGAGCGCGAGGTAGTAGGTCTGCTTTTGCGCCTGGAATTCATAATGCCGGCGCGGCATGACCACCGTGACGGGGCCTTTGGAAGTTTCCACACGCACCGCCTCGAACCCATTGTCGAGCGATTCATCCACGCGAATGCGAATCGTTTTCGTCGAGGCGAGCGCGGGCGTGCCGTTGTCCGTCGCCGCAATCGTGATCGAGTATTCGTTCGGGGCTTGACCGGTGCCTGGCGTCCAGGTGAACAAACCCGAAGCGGTCAAAGTGGCGCCAGCGGGACTTTCTCCCAAGAAATTGAACGTGACGTTCTGCGGCGGCAAATCAACGTCGATGGCCGCGAATTGAATCGAGAGCGTCTCTTGCGCGCGCACCACCTGATC
>JBFMDG010001001.1:0-1983 GCA_040754135.1 Verrucomicrobiota bacterium | reverse complement strand
GCGCCCGCCAGAATTTGTTGCCCGCTGTGTTCGCCGGCACGCGATGCGGGCTCGTAGCGCCCGTCACGTCGGAATACGGACCTTCCACCTTATCGGCGGATTGCAGCACGCCGGTGTAGGTCACGACGACATCGGATCCGCTGAGCCCCACGCTGATGGTCGGGGTCACTGGAGCGGTGCGGGAGCGAAACGCTTTGAGCGCATTGACGTTGGTCGTGTCATTGACCAGGACCTTTTCGCCGGTTTTGGTGACGGTGAACCATTCGATGTTGGCACCGCCTTCGCCTTCAAACCAGACGCAACGGAATGGATAAACGCCTGGCTTTGTGGCCACAAAACTGAACAGCGTATCCGAAGCGCCACGGCCACCGTTGAACTGGCCCAGGTACGGAGTCGGATCTTCACCGAGCGTTACGGTGATGGTCTGCGTTAACGCCGCTTTCAGCTTGTCCCCATCCGGCTTGGTAATCATGACCGCCGGGAGGTTCACTGCTGTGCCGCCCATAATGAACGGCCAAATGCCATCGGCGTGACTGGCGTCGCGACTGTTCACGATGATCACCGCGAGGGCCCCGGCCGCTTCGGCATTTTGAATTTTTTGCGAGAACGCGCAGGTGCCGCGATCGATGAGCGCGATTTTGCCGCGCACCGCATCCGCGTTGGTGAAGGGAGTGCATCCTTCGTTCGGCGCCACATAAACCAGTTCCGCCGTGATTGGCGTTGTGGGCATGGGCCGCGCAATGCCGCCCCCATCGCTGCCCGCCGAGATCGCCCCGATACGTCCGGCAATGGTGGCGGGAGAAACCACTTCAACAGCACCGATGCGCGGTCCGGCCGTTTCTGCAGCCGTCACGCGGAAACCGTCGTCGCTGTTCACGCCCATGGTGTAGAAACCGGCTTGAGGGATTTCGATGTAGGTGACGATTTCAGCGGCGATGTCGTCGGTCGTGCGGTTAGCCAGGGTGGTGGCGCCAGGGATGCCAGGAATAGGAGCATCGGGCATGGGCACCACGGAATCCGCGCGGAAATTGCCCTGTTCAGCGCCGATGCCTGAGTCCTGATTCCAATTGATCACGGTGGTGATGTCGAAGACGCCATTGGCGGCGGTGGAGAGGTCGGCCACATTGGGACCAAACAGATCGAGCAATTGTTGTTCGGCGCGGGAAACCAGATTCGCCAGAACGACGGCGCCGGTTTGATCCGCTTGATGAACGCGCGCGCGGAAACCAGCCCCGCTTCCGGAACCGATTGGGCTGGCCAACTCGGCCGGGAGCACGGAGTACGGAGTCACGACAAAGAACCATTCACCGGTCAAAGTGTTTTTCGGCGAGGCATTGTCGCTGTAGGTCACGCGCACGACGTTGGTGGAATTCGAGGGGAGAATTCCGGGGGCGAATTTGACCGTGGTCCGATTTCCGGATTTGGTGGCGGTGGCGGAAACGGATTGGCCGTTCAGTTCCAGTTGAACGGAAGCGGGATCGATGGAAGTGCCTTGATCGAGAATTTCGATTTGGATTTCGGCATCGGCGGCAATTCCGGCGTCGGTGATTCCGGGGATGACGCGCTGGACGTAAGGATAAGCCTTGGTGCTGGTGCGATAGGCTTTGATCGCATTGGCATTGGCTGTGTCGTTGACGAGAATCTTGGTCCCGTTGTGGAGGGTGAACCATTCCAAATTGGCGCCGCCGCCGCCGTTTTCCCAAAGGAGGCGGAACGGATAAATGCCCGGCTGCTCGATGACAAAGTTGAAAAGCGTGTCTGAAGCTCCGCGGCCGGCATTGAATTGCCCCAGCAAAATGCCGAGCCGATCGAGAACATCCTTGCCGGCGGTGACGCGGAATCCGTCATCGCTGTTCACCCCCATCGTGTATTGACCGGCGGCGGGAAATTCGAGGTAGGCGGTGATTTCCATGGTGGCGTTGCCGGTGCCATTGTCGAGCGTGGCCCAACCGGGCAGCCCCGGAAACATTTCGTCTCCGGTGA
>JBFMDG010001000.1:0-1991 GCA_040754135.1 Verrucomicrobiota bacterium | reverse complement strand
GCCTGGCGCGTGCCCATCGTCTTCGACAACTTGATTCATCGCAAAGAAATGCCTGTCACGATTGGATTGTTTCTCAATCCTGGCGTTTTGCCTGCACCACGCACCAACGCCCTGGCCCGGTTCAATCGGAGTCTTGAATACGACGGCCTTGGCGACCGTTACGCGCGCTTCCTCCTTGAAGAAGTCCTCCCTTCGATCGCGCAGCGATACAACATCACGGCCAATCCTTCGGGCCGCGCCATTGGCGGCGCCAGTTCCGGCGCCATTTGCGCATTTACAGCCGCGTGGGAACGACCGGAAGCATTCGGACGCGTCTTCAGCACCATCGGCACTTATGTCGGATTACGGGGCGGCAACGATTATCCGACGCTGATTCGCAAGACCGAGCCGAAGCCGATTCGGATTTTTCTTCAGGATGGGAGTGGCGATCTGAACATTTATGGCGGCAACTGGTGGATTGCGAATCAGGATATGCTCAGCGCGCTGAAGTTCGCCGGCTATCCGGTGACCAATATCTGGGGTGATGGCGGGCACAACAGCAAACATGGCGCGGCTATTTTTCCGGAGGCCATGCGCTGGCTTTGGGCTGGTTATCCCGATCCTATTCCCGCGGGGGTCGGTTCGCTTCAACCCGTGATGGAAATCCTGATCCCGGGCGAAGGTTGGCAACTGGTTGGGGAAGGTTACAGATTCACGGAAGGCCCAGCCGCGAATGCCAAAGGGGAAGTGTTTTTCACCGACATTCCCAACAATCGCATTCACAAGATCGGGCTCGATGGGAAAGTCAGTGTCTTTGCCGAGAGTACCGGCGGCGCCAACGGACTGATGTTCGGTCCGGACGGACGCCTGTTCGCCTGTGCGAATGGTAAAAAGCAGATTGTGGCTTACGATTCCGATGGCACGGCGAAGGTGATTGCCAATGACATCGAATCGAACGACCTCGCGATCACGCATCAGGGCGAAATCTATATCACCGATCCCGGCAACAAACGCATCTGGCTGGTGAAAGCCAACGGTGAAAAGAGGCTCCTGGATGAAGGGATTACTTTTCCAAACGGTGTATTGCTGACGCCCGATCAAAGTTTGCTCCTCGCGGCGGACACCCGCGGACAATTCGTTTATTCATTCCAGATCCGCGCCGACGGTTCGCTCGCGCACAAGCAAGCGTATCATCACATGCATTTGGTGGACGGCAAAACGCAGAGCGGCGCAGATGGCATGACCGTCGATACTCGAGGCCGGCTCTACGTCACCACGGAAGCGGGCTTGCAGGTGTTCGATCAAGCCGGGAGAGTCAATGCCATCATTCCAAAGCCGCAACGCGCCTGGCTTTCGAATGTGGCTTTCGGAGGACCTGATCTGAACGAGCTCTACGTCACGTGCGGCGATAAAATCTACAAACGGAAAACCCGGGCCAAAGGAGTTTTGTCCAGCCTGCCGCCCATCCTCCCGCCCGCTCCAAGATTGTAATCGCCCTCAACCGCACGACCGGCGTCTTGTCCGTAACTTCGGATCGACGCGCCTTGCCGTGACGATTTCCGGGGTCGGGTTGCCCGGGTTAAATTAATTCGCGAATGGGCTCGCCGTGCTCGACGATTCGCAATGGGCGTCCTTGGTGATCAAGGTAGGTCGCGTCAATCGGCACACCAAAATGATGATAAATCGTGGCCGCAATATCCCCGGGAGTGACCGGTCGTTCCGCAATTTCCCCGCCATCTCGCGAGCTGGCTCCGATGACCTGTCCATGCCGGAAACCGCCGCCGGCCATCATCATCGACATGACGTAAGGCCAATGATCCCGGCCATCGGTGCTGCCTTGCGTGCCGATCTTTGGCGTGCGGCCGAACTCGCCCATGGCAATGACCAGGGTGTCATCGAGTAATCCCTGTTCTTCCAAATCCAGGACGAGCGTGGTCAGAAGATGATCGAACACCGGCAGCAGCGGGCGCAATCCGCTCCAGATCCCTCCGTAGGGCGGAATGTTGTCTCCG
>JBFMDG010000999.1:0-2000 GCA_040754135.1 Verrucomicrobiota bacterium | reverse complement strand
CGCCATCCCCATCGAACATTCCGTTTCGATCGTGCTCCTTTGGCGCATTGACGGACTGGAAAAAAAAGAAACAGATTCCCTATGAGGCGCAGGTGCTCGGTTTCTTTGGCGAGACCAGCACGCCCAAACAATTTGAATGGGTTCTTGCCGCATGGGAAAAAGCCTTGTCCGCTCGATTGCAAGTTGCCTTGGTGCTGGCCGGAGCCGACGCCATGCCGCCCCAGGCAGGATCGCATCAATGGCTCAGGCCATTGGGATTTTTGCCCGCCGATGAAGTTTCGATCGCACTGCAATCCATGCACGTGCTCGCCTTGCCATTCGTCGATGGTGTGTCCGAGCGGCGCGGGTCGTTCATGGCCGGTCTGAGCCACGGCTGCGCGATTGTGGGAACGTTGGGAGAAAGCACAGGGCCAACTTTGCGCCGGCACGAGTGTTACCTGGCGGCCGATTCACGGCAGGGCTTTGTTCGAAATGTGCTCGAGTTGCTGCAGGAACCCGCGCAGCAAAAGCAATTGAAGTCGGCCGCGTTGGCGCAATATCGCACTCGATATGATTGGCCCCGGTTGATCACTGCAATCCGCGAACGGCTGAGTTTCTAACCCTTCACGAGACCACGCCGCAATCGTCCGGCTTCCGCGCCGTTCACCTCCGCAATCTTTCTCCGATACAAAACATGCGAGATCGAGAAATCTGGGTTTCTCTTGCGAGGCCAAATTGGGCGCAACTTTTGGCAACACACGGCGAGCGGCGACGGCGTGGCCGATCGAGTTTGCCGCAAACAAACACAATGAATGGAGGATCACTATGAAACTTTCTCCTGCTCGAATTTCTGGAAGACCCGAGCACAAGCGCGCGTCGCATCGCGCTTTGCGCCCCTCCTCGCCTGCGCCTGAATTGCAGCTACAACTCAAGACCATCCTGGTACCGGTGGATTTCAGTTCAAGTGCGTGCAAAGCGTTGCGCTACGCCTTCGCCCTCGCTCGTGATTATGGCGCGCGATTGATCGTGCTCCACGTCGTGGAAACCTCCTATGCCGGCTCTGAAGTCGCTTCACCGGATTTGCCATTGGTTGAAAAGAGACGCTGTGAAATGGCCGACAAAAAACTGCGCGAATTCTTGCGAGAAGCAGGATGCGATGCGCTCGAACCGCAGGTGATCGTGACGGCTGGAAATCCCCTGCGCGAAATTGTCGAGATAGCACAGGGTCTTCAAGTGGATCTGCTGCTCATCTCGACGCATGCGAAATCCGCGTTGCCCGATTTATGCCTGGCGAGCGCCGCCGAGCAGATCGTACGCTATGCGCCCTGCCCGGTTTTGGTGGTGCGCGAAGATGAGCACGATTGTCTTTGTTCCCAAAGGAAACCGAGCCGCGATTAAAGCAATTGGCTGAAAGCGCGTCAGGACTCCGAGTGTGGCCGCGGCCACCGTGCAGGAGCAGGCCCTGCATGAGTCTCCATTTTTCCACCTGCGATCCGACCGAGAACAGCTCGATCGATTCTGCGCGGTGGCCAATCCGGTGTTGAGCAAGCGGCTCAAGGTCCAAAGTCCAACAATCATTCCCGGCCGCTTGCCTTCACTTCCATCGCTCATGATTTCTTCCGCGCGATCAGCAACCCCACTAAAATCCCGACGCCCAGGGCTGCGCCGATCGAGGAATACGGATGCTCCCGCACCACCTGGTCGGCGGCTTTGGCGCCCGCGACCACTTTGCCTTCGAGCTTCTGGCAAGTCGCACGTGCGCGTTCGATGGCTTCTTCGAGGCGTGCGCGAGTTTCCCGCGCTTTGTCTCCGACGTCGTGAGCCGTGGCTTTGAGCAAGTCTTCGGCATCATGCGCAACGACCTTCAGGTCGCTGACCAGCTTTTCCGATTGAGCAGTACTGGCGTTCATAACTTTCCTTTCGTTGAGAGTCGAAGTGAAGTGCCCGCTCGGCCGGCGTGAGAGGCCGAGAGGAGATTCGGCGGCTGTTTTGTGAGGCACCGATTCACGAATCAACCAAAC
>JBFMDG010000998.1:0-2023 GCA_040754135.1 Verrucomicrobiota bacterium | reverse complement strand
TTGCGCCGCGCTTTGGTGGATTCGGAAGCGACGACCGCCTTTCGCCTCATTCATGGTGCGGCCGATGGGTGGCCGGATTTGTACGTCGATCGGCTTGGTGAATTTTTGCTCGCCCAATCGGAACGGCCGCTTTCACAGGCGCAGGTGCAGCGAATCGAAGCGTGCTCGCGGGATTGGAACATTCGCGGCGTGTTTCACAAAACTCTGTTGCGCCAGATTCGCGCGGCCACTCCTTCGGCCATTACGCCAAAACTCATCCTGGGCGAAGCGCCCGCGGCGGAGTTTGTGGTGAGGGAAAACGGTGTGGAATTCCTGCTCAGCTTTCAAGAAGGCTACTCGATCGGACTGTTCCTCGATCAGCGCGATAATCGCCGCCGCTTGTTAGCGCGGCATGTCGCGGCGCAGTTCGATTTGGGATCCCAACCGGCAGCGGCCTTGGACATCCTCAATGTGTTTTCCTACACGTGCGCCTTCTCGGTTTGCGCGGCGCGGGCGGGCGGGCGCACAACCAGCCTGGATCTTTCCAAAAAATATCTCGAATGGGGCCGGAGAAACTTTGCCCAAAATGGAATTGATCCCGCCGCTCACGATTTCATTTACGGCGACGCACTGGATTGGATGAGCAGACTCGCGCGCAAGAACCGTCAATTCGATCTCGTGCTGCTCGATCCGCCAACCTTTTCGCGATCGAAAACTCAGGGAACTTTTCAGGCGACGAGAGATTACGCAAAGCTCGCAAATGCAGCGGCGGCGCTGTTGAAACCGGAGGGAGTTTTGTTCGCCTCGACGAATGCCGCGGAACTGAAACCGGAACGCTTTTTGGAAATGATCGAGGACGGCATCAAGCAAGCGGGCAGAGAAATTGCACAACAACAGTTCTACCCGCAACCGCCCGATTTTCCGATCACACGGGCGGAGCCGGGATATTTGAAGACAGTGTGGATGCGTGTGGCGGCAGCTCGTTGATCACAGAAAACGCGCTTCGAAACGCGACGCGCGCATATCGCTGCTGGAAATCTCAAAAGGCAACGCCGGCAACGCGTCGAGTTTGAACCCGTCGGCGGCCAAGGCGCGGGGGCCATCGGCGCATCAACTTCGTCCGAGAATTTGCTTCATGGCCGCAAGAAAGCGTTCCACGTTTTCCGGCTTGGAAGTTTCCCCCATCAAACCAACGCGCCAGACTTTGCCTTTCAATGGGCCGAGTCCGGCGCCGACTTCGATATTGAACTCGTTGAGCAATCGTTTGCGCGCGCCGGGTTCATCCGCGCCCTCGGGAACACCGACGGCGTTCAATTGCCAAAGCTGATGGCCTTCCTGAGACACAATCTTCAAACCGAGTTCGTCGAGACCGCGCCGAAGCAAAAGATGATTTTGCTCGTGCCGTTTCCAGCGGGCTTCGAGACCTTCTTTGAGGACGATTCGCAAGGCCTCGTGCAGCGCATAATTCATGGAGATGGGAGCGGTATGATGATAAACACGTTCCTGTCCCCAATAGGAGGCGAGGAGATTCACGTCGAGATACCAGCTCTGCACTTTCTGCTTGCGATTACGAGCCACTTCGAGGGCCCGTGAACTCAGCGAAACGGGTGACAGGCCGGGCGGGCAACTCAGACATTTTTGCGTGCCGCTATAAACCGCGTCCACCTGCCATTCATCGATGCGCACCGGACAACCACCGAGCGACGTCACCGTGTCCAGCAGCATCAACGCGCCGGCCTCGTGCGCCAGACGCGAGATCTCCTCGATCGGTGTCAGCGCGCCGGTCGAAGTTTCGGCATGGACAATGGCGACGAGTTTGGGTCGCGATTGCTTGAGCACTTGGGCGACCTGCGCCGGTTCGATAATGCGGCCCCATGGCGATTCGATTTTGATCACTTTCGCTCCGCAACGCTCGGCCACATCGACCATGCGCGTGCCGAAGACGCCATTGACCCCGACGATCACTTCATCGCCTGGTTCGAGCAGATTGACGAAACAGAATTCCATGCCGGCGCTGCCCGTGCCGCTGATCGGAAAAGTCATT
>JBFMDG010000997.1:0-2029 GCA_040754135.1 Verrucomicrobiota bacterium | reverse complement strand
TTGGCCCGCGGCCAGCGGGATTTCGCGAGTGATCGGCCCGAACCGCAGCGAATTCAAAGCGCAGACCGGCCTGGCGCCCATGGTGAAAATGTCGCGAATGATGCCACCGACGCCTGTGGCCGCGCCTTGAAACGGTTCGACTGCGCTCGGATGATTATGTGACTCGATTTTGAAGGCGATCGCCAGACCGTGTCCGACATCGATGATCCCCGCGTTTTCCTCGCCTGCGCCAACGAGAATTTTGGGCGATTTTGTCGGGAAAGTTTTCAGGAGCGGCCGGGTGTTTTTGTAAGAGCAATGCTCGCTCCACATGACGGAAAAGATGCCGAGCTCGGTGTAGGTGGGATCGCGGCCGAGAATGGCTTTGACGCGCTCGAACTCTTCCGGAGTCAGATTGTGCTTTTGGACGAGTTCAGGAGTGATGGTTGGTTCAGTCATCGAATTTAAATTCAAATTGTCGGCCACATGTTGGATCGAGCATCGGGTGATTAATCCGGGATTCAAGCCGCCTGCGCTGCCCGCCAACGGGGGCTAATGTGGCAGGCTGAGCCACGTTTTCAAGTCCGACAGCGCCAGCCGCTCTGTCGTGGGCCGGGCAACCCTCTTCCACGCGATTCACGATCCATCAGTGCAATTTCGTATCAACCCGGCGCGATGTCGCTTTAATCGAATGCGCGGGATTGCCGAGCCGCCATCAGATTGAGTAGCATTCAAAGCATGCAACGAATTTATCCGGTCCTGTTGGCGTTGGTCGCGCTGCTGATTCGAGACACGCGAGCCGATGCGAATTGGTCACAATTCCGCGGTCCAACAGGCGACGGCATTTCCAATGCCCGCGGTTTGCCGCTCCATTGGAGCGAGACCAACAACGTGCGCTGGAAGGTTCCGATTCCAGGCCGTGGCTGGTCTTCGCCTGTCCTCTGGGAAAACCAAATCTGGTTGACCACAGCCACGCCCGATGGCCGCGAGTTGTTTGCCATCTGCGTGGACCGCGCCACGGGCAAGACGCTCCATCACCTCAAACTGTTTGATGTCGAGAAGCCGCAATTTGCCCATCAATTCAACTCGTACGCTTCGCCGACGCCCGTGATTGAGAATGGACGCGTTTACGTGACGTTTGGCTCGCCAGGAACGGCTTGCTTGGATACCAAAACTGGCCAAGTCCTTTGGGAACGGCGCGATTTCGTTTGCAATCATTTCCGCGGGGCGGGGTCGTCACCCATCCTTTTCAACGACCTGCTGATCATGAATTTTGATGGCAGCGATCATCAGTTCGTCGTGGCCCTCGATAAAAAGACCGGCAAAACAATCTGGCGCAAAGAACGATCGATCGATTTCAAAGACCTGGGTCCGGACGGGAAACCGGAAGCCGAAGGCGATTGGCGCAAAGCCTTTTCAACACCTCACATCGCGCAGATCGGTGGTCAGCCGCTGTTAATCAGCCAGGGCGCCAAAGCTCATTATGCTTACGAGCCGCGCTCGGGTGAAGAACTCTGGCGCATTGAAGAACGCACCTGCCACTCGGCCAGCGGCCGTCCGATCGCCGGGCTCGGTATGGTATTCCTCACCACGGGCTGGTCCAAAGGCCAGTTGCTGGCGATTCATCCTGGAAAAAAGGGGGAAGTGCTCGATGCCAATGTCGATGCCGACCCTGCGCCTGGACAACAGCTCAAAGTGGTTTGGAAAGCCAAACGCAATGTCGCGCGCAAACCATCCCCGCTCTGTGTGGGCGGATTGATTTTTATGATCGAGGATGAAGGGGGAATCACCTCGTGCCTCGACGCGCGTACCGGCCAGGAATATTGGCGTGAACGGCTCTCAGGCAACTACTCGGCTTCGCCCATCGCCGCCGAGGGCCGGCTCTACTTTTTCAGCGAAGAGGGCAGGGCCAGTGTGATTGAGGCGGGCAAGGAATTCAAAAAGCTGGCCGAAAACAAACTCGAGGATGGATTCATGGCTTCCCCAGCGGTGGCGGATAAAGCATTGTTTTTGCGGACCAAGACCAGTTTGTATCGGATCGAGCAGTAGC
>JBFMDG010000996.1:0-2033 GCA_040754135.1 Verrucomicrobiota bacterium | reverse complement strand
CTTCACCGGATCGAAATTCCTCATCGATTACGAGCGGAACCTGATTGTGGCTCGAGGCACACGGGAACAATTGGAAATCATGGAAAAAATCATTGAGGAGTTCGACCGCCCCATTCAACAGGTGCTCATCGAAGCCCGGTTTATCACTGTGTCGCAGGCGGCCTTTCTCCAGCTTGGCGCCACTTGGGAAACCGGACGGGATGTGCTCACCTCGGGGCGTGTTTCGAGAGATTTCACCGGTCTCGGAACAGACGTCGGGCTCGGATTGCAAGAAACGTTCACCAATATTCTCGGGCGCCGCAATCTCACCGCCACCTTGACCGCGCTGGAACAAAGCGGCGAAAGCCACACCCTCAGCGCGCCGCGGATCACGTTGATCAACAATCTTCCCGCCACCATCAGCGATGGCAAAGTGCAGTACTACTATGAAGAATACCAAGTGAAGCAAACCCTCCTGGAACGCCGCACTTCTTCCAGCCTCGTTCCTTCCGGCAAACCGGCCAAACTCACCTCCGGCGTGTCCCTGGACGTTTTGGCAAGCGTCGGCGGCGATGGCCAAACCATTCTGCTCGCCCTCCAACCGGAAGTGAATCAGGACGTGAAACTGGTCACGTTCGCCACGCTGACGGATCAAAATGACGAAGGCAAAGTCGTGAGCACTTTCGACATTAAATTGCCCGAGTCACGCACCCAATCTCTTTCGACGCGTGTGGTCGTTAAGTCGGGTCAAACGGTTGTCATGGGCGGGGTGATGGAACGCGAGCAACGAACTTTCGTCGAGTCGGTGCCCGTCCTGGGCAACATTCCGCTGCTTGGCGCCGCGTTTCGCAAGCGGACCGAAGTGGATAAACCGCGTTATCTTCTGATCTTCGTCACGGCCACATTGCTGAGCGAGTCGGGTGAATTTGTCATCGTGGATGAAGAGACCCGCTAATTCATTTGCTTTCTGGCCCTGGTCCGCGTCCCGGCTCCACTCTGCAAAGGAGTGGCTCGTCCTCGATCTCGGCCATCGGACCCTCAAAGCGCTTCAAATCGCCGCCTCGCGAGAAGGAATCCAATCCTGCAAATGCGAAGCCGTGGGACTCGAGCGCGATCTTTCCGAGCCGCTGCTCGCCGAGCGCGTCGCCTCCCTTCTCCCACCTCATTCCGAATCGGCCGTTGCCCTCCTCTTGCCGGAACAGATGGCCATCTCACAGGTCATCGACCTTCCCGCCAGCAGTCCCGAAGAGGTGGCTCGCCGCATCGATGCCGAAACCGTGGCCATCAGCGGCCTCAGCGAAAATGTCATTGTCCACGATTATGCACGCCTCGATCCCATCGGTGAGAAACGGAATCCGTTCTGGCTGACGCTCTGCCAGGAATCCGAAATCCTAAAGCAGGCAGACCGCTTGCAATTGCGGGAGCGGATCGCCGAGATCACCACTTCGGCGAACGCCTTGATCGCGGCGCATCGCTTCCAATTTCATCAGGCGAGCGACCGCATTCTCATCGATATCGGCGCTACCACCACCGTCATTGCCATCATTCGCGCAGGGCAAGGAGTCTTTGCCGGCACCGTGCCTGTCGGCGCGGATTCGTTCACGGAAGCGATTGCGCGCGAGCAAAACTGTTCATGGGAAGCGGCCGAGGATCTCAAGCTCTCGGAGCAATTTCTGAGCGGCGCGAATTCCAGCGCCGAATTGATTCGCGCGTTGCACAGTTGGCAGCGTCAGGTGGAATCGGTCGTGTCCGAATTCGACGGTTCAGGGTTGGCCACCCACTCGATTCTGTTATGTGGCGGAGGCAGTTTGCTGGCCGGTTTGACGGAGTATTTGAAAAGCACGCATTGGAATGCTTCGCTCTGGCCGAACCAAGGTTTGCCGGAAGGCATCACTCCGATCTGGATTCCAGTCTTCGGCATGGCCCTGCAGGCCACGGGACAAAACCGGCAATCGATTTCCCTGTTGCCTGAGGAATTGCAACGCATTCAGATTCGCCAGCGCCGCCTTCAGGCCGTCAATTCGCTGAATGTCTTTCTGATGTGCGTGCTGCTC
>JBFMDG010000995.1:0-2067 GCA_040754135.1 Verrucomicrobiota bacterium | reverse complement strand
CACGTCAGGCTGTTACGGGGGATTGGGGGTCTGCGTAGCATCGAATGTGAGTTCGATCACTTTTCTCTGGTCGAGAAGCGCTGGACCAGCTGGAGCGCGCTCGCCGGATCTCAATACGCGAAGGAACCTTTGGCGCGCAGGAATGCACTCGGGGCCTGGGCACGGCTTGCGCGTAGAGAAAATTAGAGCCGACTCACGTCAGGCTGCTACGGGAGATTGAGGGTCTGCGTAGCATCGAATGATCTCACGATCTCACGATCTCACGAGGGCGGCTTGCGTCGGCTCCAGGAAATTCCTAAGCTGCCGCCGCTTTATGCATCGCCTCGGCTTGAATCGATCTGGCCATTCACGAATCCGGCTTCGGTGCACCCAATCCTTCAGCCCCATCATGGCAGCGTTCGTCCTGATCTTCGTGCGATCTGGGTTAGCCGCCGCCGAGCGGATTGAGCCGGGCCAATTACCGGCCCCATTTGAATTGCATCCCGCGCTCGAGTTGCAGTTGCTCGTGCAGGAACCCAATGTGGTCGATCCGGTCGCGCTCACGTTCGATGCGGATGGCCGCATGTATGTGGTTGAAATGCGCGATTATCCCTACGGCTTCGGCTCGGAGCGCAAACCGGGGGGAACAGTGCGATTGATCGAGGACTTGGACGGCGATGGGGCATTCGAGCGGGCCACGATTTTTGCCGAGGATCTGAGTTTTCCCACTTCGATTGTTCCATGGAAAGAGGGCGTGCTGGTGGCGGCTCCACCGCAAATCCTTTTTCTGAAAGACACCAATGGCGATGGCCGCGCCGACGTGCGTGAAGTGATCGTCCAAGGGTTCACCCTCGGCGTCACCGACAGCAACATGAATGGCTTGCGCTGGGGCCTGGATCATCGCGTGCACGGGGTCAACGGCGGTAATGGCGGACGGTTAACATCGCCGGAAAAACCGGAGGCGATCCTTTCGATTTCCAAAGCTGATTTCAGTTTTGATCCCGATTCCGGCGATATCACGCGCACTTTTCAAACTTCCGGCGGGTTCGGATTGGTGTTTGATGATTGGGGTCGCAGCTTCGTGACTTACAACATCGACCACATTCAGCATCCCGTGGTGCCTTTGCGTTTTTTGGAGCGGTTTCCCGGTCTGCCGCCGCAAGAGACAACTGTGAGCATTTCGGATCATGGCGAGATGGCTCGCATTTATCCGATTTCCGTGCCGGAAACTCGCGTCAATCATCCTGAACAATCCGGACACTTCTCCGCGGCGGGCGGCATGGGATGGATCGGCGCAGGGATTTTTCCTTCGGAACTTTACGGGAGCATTCTGGTGTGTGATGTGGTGGGCAATCTCGTTCATCGAGATCAGCTTGTTCCTTCGGGCCCCATTTTTCGCGCGCGACGACCGGCCATCGAACAGGAGCGGGAATTCTTCGCCAGCCGCGACAATGCGTTTCGCCCGGTGGGGCTTGAACTGGGACCGGATGGGGCGCTCTATCTGATCGATATGCAGCGCGATGTCATCGAGCATCCGGATTACATCCCGAAAAAGGTGCTCGAGAAACTCGACATTCGTGCGGGGGAAATGCGCGGACGGATTTATCGCATCGCGCCCAAAGGCATGCGGCCGGTGTCGTTTCCGAAGCTGGCCCAGGCCAAAACAGCGGTGTTGTTGGATGAACTTTCCAGCGACAACGCGTGGCGAAGATCCACGGCGCAGCGCCTTTTGCTCGAGCGGCAGGAGAAATGGGCGGTGTCGGCTTTGAAGCGAATTGCGCGTGAAGGCAAAAAGCCGCTCGGCCGTTTGCATGCGCTGTGGACTTTGCGCGGATTGAATGCGCTGGACGAATCCCTCCTCCTGCGGGCGCTTCGCGCCGATGAACCCGGGCTTCGTGAGAATGCGCTGCAACTGGCGGAAACTCGCCTGTCCGCAAGCAAGCCGCTCCAGGAAGCGGTGCTGCAGCTCGCCGAAGATCCCGACGTCCGCGTGAGATTCCAGGCGGCACTGATGCTGGGCAACATCGACGAAATTACGGCTTACCGCGCTTTGGCCATCATTCTGGCGCGCGATTTCGAGCATCGCTG
>JBFMDG010000994.1:0-2076 GCA_040754135.1 Verrucomicrobiota bacterium | reverse complement strand
CGGCGCGCTGCAAGAATTGATACAACCGTTCCGCGGCTTCCGGGTGCGGTGCGTTGCGCACGACCGCGACGGTGTTGGGAATGAGCAACGCCTCTTCAGAAATGGGGAGGGCGGCCACTGGCAATCCTTCGCGCTGTCCGGCCGCAACATCATCGGAATCGGTCAGCCCGAAATGCGCTTCACCGCGCCCGACCAGTTTGACCACGACCGAGTTGCCATCGACCAGGAACGGTTTATTAGCGGCGAGAGCGCGGCACCAGGTTTCCCAGGCTGCGGGCCCCCAGGCCTGGCGCAAGGCCATGAAATGCGTGGCCGTTGTCCCAAACAAAGGGTAAGCGAGCGCGACACGGCCGCGACAGGATTCGTTCGTCAGATCGCGCAAGGATCGTGGCGCCGTGGCCGCGTTCGCCAGATTCGTGTTGATGACCACGCGCCGGCTGCGATACCCGAATCGCTTGAACGGTTCTTGATCGCGAAACATCCCTTGAGCCGCCAATTGATGCGTGCGCAATTCCTCGTTGCTCCAAAACACATCGCATTGCGGATGGGCCCGCTCCGCGAGAAGGCGATTGGCCAATCCGACAGTTTTGACGGCTTCGCTATCGTAAAGCGTGCGCACTTCAATCCCTGTCTCGTGCGTAAACTGGCGCAGAATCGGTTCCGCATAAACCTGATCTTGTGAGGTGTAAACGACGACGATCGATGTCGAACGGTTTGTGCAACCGGTGAAGGTGGCGATGGCGAAAAGGAGCCAAAAGCAAGTTAGCCTTAAAATGACTCGAGGGAATGAGAATGAAAGGAAGGCGCCCCGGTTCATGCCGTCCTCCGATGGTAGTACCACCATTCGAAAAGGAGAACCGCCAGCCCGGCGGCCGCGATCCAGCGCCAAAGTTCGAGATTGGCGCGGCGCAAGGTGGTTGTCCCCGATTGGGCATAGCGGCCGAATTTCAATTCCTCTTTCGGTGCGCTGTCGCTCTCGCTGGCATCCATGAGATTGACGCAGAAAGTGACATCATTGGTCCCCGCCTTCATTTTGTACACTCCTTGCCGGAGCGTTTCCCCAAAAACAATTTCATTGCGAGTTTGATTCACAGGCCAGGAGCGAGTCGTTCCACTCGGATCGGTAATCTGGGCTGAGGCTACCGGCGTGGCGAAATTCAATCGGAACGGATCGCCGGCGCGCAGCGTGAGCAAGCTCGCGTTGGCCGAAGCGGGATTCAGCCAATCCACTGCATTGGCGATAAATATCGGAAAGGAAACGCGCAACGGCCAGGTGCTGTGCAACGTGTCGAATCCAACCCATACAATGCGTTGACGCCCGATCTCGCCCGCTACAATCAACGCATTTTGCGGCGCATCCACCAGCGACACTCCCCAGGTGGGCGTCCGCACGGCCAAACTTTCGCTGATTAGCACGTTGTCAAAGCTGACGAAGCGGAGGAGGGGATGGGTGCTTTTGATATCCACAATGGCGGGCGCTTCGATGCGGTCAACGAATTCGAACCAATTGGTGTTGGCGGAGCGAATGGCGAGCAGATTTGCGCTCGGCCATTCGGAGGGGACCACGTCATCGAGCACGACGAGGTCGAATCCGGCGGCGTTGTCGCTGAGTGTTGCCGCGACCGCCAATTCAGCATTCGGGACCGCCTTAATCGCTTTTTCCAAAAAGCGGTTGCCCGCACTGACGAGGAGCACTTTCACTGGCTGCGGCAGCAAGCTGACAATCGAGGCCTGATTGTCCACCGCAAGATCGTCCTCGGCTGAAAGGCGCAAAGAAAAAACGCCGTTCATCGTTTGATCGGCCAGAAAAACCAGCGGCACCGTCTCGCGCGGGGCGAGGCGAACCGGTTTGACTTCGAGCAACGACTCGTTAAATCGGAACTCCAACTCCGTTTGCTGAGCGTTTGTCGAGAAATTCGCCACACTGGCAAAGACGGCGCGCTGCACCGGGTTTTCCGGGTTCGGCCGCACGTCAATCGTCACAATCCCCAAATTGTTTCCGCGATGCCCCACCATGTGATAAGTGATCGGCAAGGCTTTGTTTTCAAATTCGTCCAAAGAAGGCACGGCCCCGTC
>JBFMDG010000993.1:0-2085 GCA_040754135.1 Verrucomicrobiota bacterium | reverse complement strand
CTCGGCATTCTCGCGGTGAACGCGCTGCTCCTGGCGCTTTCGGCGGGGGCGGTTTATGGGCTTCTGCTTTATCGCTCTCAAAAATTGCCTGAGGCCCAGCAGAAAGTACTTCGCGACGAAATCCTCATCGCCCGCGGTTCCGAGCGCCCCCCGATTCCCGATTACGAGGAGGAAGCCGACCGCATTCTGCAGGCGGAGCTCGCCAAAAATCCTGTCGAAGTGGCGGACCTCAGTTATCTGCGGCAGCAGTTTCGCGAACGTGTCAAAGCGCAATATCAGATCGTCCCGCCGGAAACACGCCGGCCCTGGGTCATTGATTTCGGATTGCGCAAGGAACTGTTGCGCGACCGTCCGCTGTCGATTCGATTCAAATTCAACGCCGCTCAGACCAGTCCCACGGCCACCTACCTCGGTTTGTGGGTGGTGGGTGATTTCGAGTCGCCGAACGCGTTCCGCGCCCCACCCATGAGTCTGGCCGCGGATACCTTTCACGAACTGGCCGTGCCGCCAAATCTCATCGATGCCGAGGGAAAATTGACGATCAATTTCATCAATCACAACGAGACCGTTCTGCTCTTTCCCATCGAAGACGGCATTGAAGTCCTCTATCGGGAAGGAGGGTTCGCGCTGAATTTTGCGCGCGGCGTGGGCATTATTTTTTGCTGGCTGACGTTGCTGGCCACGATCGGCCTGGCCTCGGCCAGTTTTCTCTCGTTCCCGGTGGCTTCGTTTTTGTCGCTTGGGATTTTGATCGTCGGTTTGTCGAGCGGTACGGTTTCGCAGATCATCGAACAAGGAACGGTGTTGAGTGTGAATCCGGAAACGGGCATGGCGGACAAGCCGGCGCTGATCGATCACCTGGCGCTGCCTTTATTCAAGGGGCTTCAGAAAATATTGAATCTCGTGCAAGGTTTTTCGCCGATCGATTCCTTGAGCACCGGCCGCAGCGTGAGTTGGGGGCAATTGACGCTGGCGGTGGTTCAGATATGCGTTTTGCTCGGCGGGATCTTCGCTTTGATTGGCATCACTTCTTTCACGCGCCGTGAATTGGCCACAGCCCAGGGAACCCAATGAACATTTCTTCCCGAGTTTATAAAGGGTTTCTGGTGCTGATCGCCGTCGGAATGTTTTTCGGCGTCAACTTCACCCAGCGCGCGTTGAACAAGGAGCGGCGCGAACTCGGATTGACGCGTCATGACGATCCACTCAAGAACGCGCCGCCGGTGCTGGCCTTCACCACGGTGGCGCTGGGCGGCTTCCGCGGACTCATCGCCAATATCCTGTGGGTGCGCGCGACCGATCTTCAGGAGCAGGACAAATATTTCGAAATGGTGCAATTGGCCGACTGGATCACCAAGCTCCAGCCGCACATGACCACGGTCTGGATTCATCAGGCCTGGAACATGTCTTACAACATTTCGATCAAGTTCAACGATCCGATGGACCGCTGGCAATGGGTGCGGCGCGGCATCGAGCTCCTCCGCGATCAAGGCCTGGTTTATAATCCGAAAGAACCGCTCCTTTACCGCGAGCTCGGTTGGCATTTCCTTCACAAAATGGGACAAAACCTCGATGACGCCCACGAGTTTTACAAACACATCTGGGCCCAGGAAATGATCCAGGTGCTCGGCCGCGGCCCGGTCAATTGGGACGAATTACTCCATCCGCAAACTGCCGAAGCGCGCGAACGGGTCCGCTTGCTCAAGGAGAAATACAAACTCGATCCCGCGTGGATGAAACGCGTCGATGACCTTTACGGCCCGCTCGAATGGCGTTTGCCGGAAGCGCATGCGCTCTATTGGGGTTCGCTCGGCCTCGAGAAATGCAAGAAGGAGGATCTGAAAAAGGAAGACTTCATTCAGAACCGCCGACTTGTTTTTCACTCGATGCAGCTCTCTTTCCACCGCGGCCGCCTCATCTTTCCCAGCAAAGATTCCTACGATTTTATTTATGGGCCCAACCTCGATATCGTCGAGCGCGCCAACAAAGCGTACGAAGACATGATGGCTCAACAACCCGAAAGGCGGGATTACATGACGAGCGGGCACAAGAATTTTTTGCTCACGGCCGTTTATTTTCTTTACA
>JBFMDG010000992.1:0-2088 GCA_040754135.1 Verrucomicrobiota bacterium | reverse complement strand
CATTTCAAAAGCCAGGCTCACCGGCAATTCCAAAAGTAAAAGACAAAAAATGGCCGCGGACCGGCCTGGATTATTTCATCCTGAACGATCTGGAAGAGCGAAAATTGCGCCCGGCCGACCCGGCAGCCAAACGCGATCTGATCCGGCGCGCGACATTTGATCTGACAGGCCTGCCTCCCAAGCCGGAGGAGATAGAGGCTTTCCTGGCCGATGCCTCTCCCGAGTCGTTCGCCAAAGTCGTGGATCGGCTTCTCGATTCTCCGCATTTCGGCGAACGCTGGGGAAGGCATTGGCTCGATGTGGCCCGTTATGCAGATTCGAACGGACTCGAAGCGAATCTGCCATTTGAGAATGCGTGGCGTTATCGCGATTACGTTATCAATGCATTCAACCAGGACAAACCGTTTGATCGATTTATCCGGGAGCAGATTGCCGGTGATCTCCTGACTCATCGCGATGAAGAGGAACGTTTCGAGCATTTGATCGCCACCGGATTCCTCGTCCTCGGACCGAAAGCCTTGTTCGAACCCAACCGCGAAAAACTGGTGATGGACGTGGCGGACGAGCAGATCGATGTCACGACCAAAGCTTTTCTGGGGCTGACGGTGAGTTGCGCGCGTTGCCATGATCATAAGTTCGATCCGATACCCACGCGTGATTACTATGCGCTGGCGGGAATTTTTAAGAGCACAGCCACCCTTTCCACCGGAGGAAATCGCCAGGATCCGGGAGCGCCGCGCTGGATGGAACGTCCGCTGGCCAAGGCCGAACAGGCGCGCGAGATCGAAGCGTACGATCGGAAGGTCAATCAACTCGCGGAAGCGCTGCGCCTCGTTCAGGAAAATCCGGGCGGGCTCAACTCGAGCAAATTGCCTGGCGTGGTCATGGACAATTCAGCCGCAGAACTCACCGGGCGATGGAAGGTTTCCACCTATTCGACCAATTTCGTGGACAAAGACTATGTGCACGACGCCAACAGCGACAAAGGCAAAATGCGCGCGCGCTTCGCGCCGAAGCTGCCGCACACCGGGCCGTATGAAGTCTTGTTGAGTTACACCCCGCGATATGATCGCGCCACCAATGTGCCGGTAACCATTTACACGGCGGAGGGGGAAATCAAACGCATGGTCGATCAACGCGCCGCGCCGACATTTCGCCGCGCGTTTGTTTCGTTGGGAACATTCATGTTCAATGCCGGAACCAATGGAGCCGTCACCATTTCCAATGAGGGGACACGCGGATTTGTGATTGCAGATGCGGCGATGTTCGTGCCGATTGAGGAATGGAAACTGGAACTGGCCAGCATGCAGCAGCGGGAAATGGAAATGGCCATGCCCGATTTAAAATCGCCGGGAACGAGCAGCTCCAATTTGGTGCAAGTGGCCATGAGCGGCTCGTTATCTATGGCCGGACCGTTGTTCGATCAACTCCAGGTGCAATTGATCGAGCTCCGATCCAAAGCCCCACCCCCCGTTCCTCGCGCCATGGCTGTGCAAGAAGGAAACGTCGGCAACGCCAGAATCAATTTGCGCGGTGACCCAGAGCGCTTGGGCGAGGAAGTCCCGCGCGGGTTCCTCACGGTCCTCGAAGCAAAGGCCCGTCAATTCTCACTCAACCGCGACACCAGCGGCCGGCTTGAACTGGCCGACTGGATCGCCAGCCCGGAGAATCCCCTGACGGCGCGCGTCGCTGTCAATCGCATCTGGCTGCATCTGTTCGGTCGCGGGCTGGTCGATCCCCCCGACAATTTTGGCGCGTTGAGCGAGCGGCCGAGCCATCCCGAGCTGCTCGATTTCCTGGCGCGTCGTTTCATCGAACAAGGTTGGTCCACCAAAAAAATGATTCGCGAGATCCTGCTCTCGAGCACGTATCAGATGAGCAGCCAATTCAATCCCAAGGCCTACCTTAAAGATCCCGACAACCGGCTCTACTGGCGCATGAACCGCCGCCGGCTCGAAGCAGAGTCCATTCGCGACGCCATGCTCGCGGTCAGCGGCCAGCTGGAATTGACTCGAGGAGGACCCGTCCTGCCAACCAATGCGCCCCCGATGAATGCCATGATGAGTTTTCCACAAGTGACGAGCAACC
>JBFMDG010000991.1:0-2098 GCA_040754135.1 Verrucomicrobiota bacterium | reverse complement strand
TATCCGGAGATGGCGCGGAATGCCATTCTCTTTGGCGGCACCGATCCGGGACGATTCAATCCGACCTACATGATTTTCTGCGAAAGTTTCATTCCGCCGGAATGCAAGCCGCTCGATCCGAAGTTTGACCGTCGCGACGTTTACATCATTACGCAAAACGCCCTGGCCGACGGCACTTACCTGAGCTACATCCGCGCGCATTACAATCGCAGCGCCCAGAAAGATCCCTACTTTTTCTCGGAATTGGTCCGCTCGCAAAAAGCGCGCGATTTGAACCGGACGAATCTCTTAGCGAAAATGCTGCTGCCCCTGGACCGGTTTTTCACGCGGCTGGGCGAGAAAATTGAAAAAGACCGCCGCGAAGACGGGGTTTATCCACCCAAAGAAATTATCACTCCCACGGTCGAGGATTCGCAGCAAGCGTTTCAGGATTACATCACGGATGCCTCTCGCCGCGCCGCGCATGACGATCAGTTTCCGAATGAGCCGCGCCAGCTCAAGCCAGGAGAGGACGTGCGGATCGACCGGGCCAGCGGACGTGTTTCCGTTTCCGGACAGGTCGCCGTCATGGCCATCAATGGGCTGCTCACGAAGGTAATTTTCGACAAAAATCCCGGGCACGAATTTTACGTCGAGGAAAGTTTTCCGCTCGACTGGATGTATCCGCATCTGACGCCGTTTGGGATTATCATGAAGATCAATCGGGAACCGGTGCCGGAAATCACCGACGAGATGGTGAAGCAGGATCACGATTTTTGGAGCAAGTATTCGGAACGCCTGATCGGCAATTGGATTACCTACGAAACGAGCATCAAAGAGATTTGTGATTTTGCCGAGAAGACCTATTTGCAGCGTGATTTCAGCGGGTTTACCGGCGACCGCAAATTTGTGCGCGATCAGTTCTCACAAAAGGCATTTTCGAAATTGCGCAGCGCCATTGGCGGACTTTATTCCTGGCGGCTGACCTATGCCGTGCGCAATCCGGAGGACCAGCAACGCATGTTGAAAGAAGCGGATTTTTCATTGCGCCAGGCCTTTGCCTATTGTCCCTACAGTCCGGAAGCCTGTTACAAACTGGCCATGCTGCTGGCGAGTGTGAACCGGTTGGATGACGCGTTGCTGGTGGTGGAAACAAGTTTGAAATTCGATCCGCAAAACGGCGTGTTCCGGAGCATGGCCGATCAAATTCGCAGCATGCGCGACATGCAATTGCAGAGCTCCCAGCTCGAGCGCCAGGTGCAGCAGGCTCAGGCTCCCGGCCAGCCGCAACTCACACTCAGCAATCTGCAACAGCTTTTGCAAACCGCTTCGGCTTACCTGCAGCTCAATCAAACGAGCGCCGCTTTGCAAACCATCGATCGCATCCTGGCCAGCCCGGCCGCGGACGTGAGCGTTTTGCTGTCATCCGCGCAATTGCTGGCTCAAGCGCGCGACACGGCGCGGCTGACGCTGGCGGTGCAACGGATGAAAACGATGGCGCCGGCATTGGAACAACAATTTCAAGCGCAGCCCGAAAATGTGCCGCTCGGTTTTCAGATCGTTTCCATTTACCTCATCACGCAACAAACCAATGAAGCGATGGCGTTGCTCGATAAACTGCTGGCCAATCCCAAAGCCGATGCCAGCACGCTTTTCTCAGCCGCACAGGCCTACGCGCAAATGGTGAACACCGAAAAATTGGAAACGACCATGCGCCGGCTCATTGATCTGATGCCGACGAACCCGGAAGCGTGGTACGATCTCGGGACGGTCCAGGCATCATTGGGCAAATCCAACGAAGCAGTGCAATCAATCTCGAAGGCGATTCAATTGAGCGACGACCGCCTCAAGGCGCAACCGGGCTCGAAAGATCTACGCACTACCGTCGCGGCCGATGGCCGTTTGGCGCCGCTGCAAGCCATGCCGGAATTCAAGCAATTGCTCGCGCCAAAAACGCCGCCTTAAACTGGTTGCGCCATTTTCGCTCCTCGGATCGCTTCTTGAACCCCGCCGAGTGGTCTCGGTGATCGGCACGGAAAAGCCGCGGTGAAACATTTTGCGATGAGAATTGGGGGAGCTGGAGTTGAGAGGGAAAATCGTGGACACCCGCACCGGATTC
>JBFMDG010000990.1:0-2099 GCA_040754135.1 Verrucomicrobiota bacterium | reverse complement strand
ACCGCCCGACAGGATTTTTCCCGAGTGCGGCTGAATGGTGTTGTAAGCACGCGCGAGGCGAGTGATTGAATCGAGCAGAATGACCACGTCTTTCTTGTGCTCGACCATTCGTTTGGCTTTTTCGATGACCATTTCAGCGACCTGCACATGTCGCTCCGGCGGCTCGTCGAACGTAGAACTGATCACTTCCGCGCCTTTGCAGGACCGCTCCATATCCGTGACTTCTTCGGGCCGTTCGTCGATCAGGAGAATGAACAAATAAATCTCCGGGCAGTTTTTCAGGATGGCATTGGCCAGCTTTTGCATGAGCACCGTTTTACCGGTGCGAGGCGGCGCCACAATCAGACCGCGCGTGCCGCGACCGATGGGGCAGACCAAATCGACGACGCGAGTCGAGAGCTCATCGGCAGCCGTTTCCAGAATGATGCGGCGATTCGGGAATAAGGGCGTGAGATTGTCAAAATGAGTTTTGTCTTTGGCCTTATCCGGATCTTCTTTGGCCACAGCTTCGACCTTAAGAAGGGCGAAGAAGCGCTCCTTTTCTTTTGGAGGGCGGATTTGGCCTGCGACCAGGTCGCCTGTTTGCAAATCGAAACGGCGGATTTGCGATGGTGAAACGTAAATATCTTCCGGGCAGGGCAGGTAATTGAAACTTTGCGAGCGAAGGAAGCCAAAGCCTTCGGGCAGGATTTCAAGCACGCCTTCGGCGAAGAGAATGCCGCTGCGTTCGGCGTTTTTCTGAAGGATCTGGAAGATCACTTCGTGCTTCTTCATCGTCCCGAAGTTCTCGATCCCCATTTCCTTGGCCATCTGATTGAGGTCGGCCATCGACATCGCCTGGAGCTGGCTAATATTGATGGTCGTCGCTCCGATGGGCGGCGGCGGCACTTCTTCTTCTTCGAGGGAGGGTTTGGGTTGAGGAGCTCTGGGCGTGGGACGTTCCTTCTCCACTGGGCGCACGGGAGCGGGTCTTTCGGCTGGGGCAGCTGGAACGGTCGGTTCGGGAACAACAACCGGAGTCTCGGTGGCTGGCACTCCGTTCTCAACGACCGACTCTGATTCCATTGGGGGAGCTTCCGTTCCTTCGAGTCCTTCCGGGGGCAGGCCTTCCGACTCGGGTTTCGTTTTGCGCGGGCCTTTCGGCCTCGCAGTCTTCTTCGCGACTCTAGGCATACAATTTCAAAATGTTGTTTCGCTTTGTGAGCATCCGCAAATGCGGTAAACGGGTAAAAACGTTGGACGGCTGCCAACTGATCAAGAGGAAAAACTACCTCTTGCTGGGATGAATCAGGACTGCTCGCTCAGGGTCAGCCGCTTCTCGCTCAGTACGGCAAGGGATATCTTGCGGTCAATTCGCGGACACGTTCGCGCACCTTGTGGGCCGCGTCAAGGTTTTTAATGTCCAGCAAAACTTCGCTGATCATATCAGCAATTGCAGCCATTTCAGGCTCTTTCATGCCTCGAGTGGTGACGGCCGGAGTGCCCAATCGAACGCCGCTTGCCTGGAAGGGCGAACGGGTTTCGAACGGAATCGTGTTCTTGTTGACGGTGATCCCGGCTTCATCCAAAGCGAGCTGGCAATCTTTCCCGGTCAAGCCGCGCGCGCCGACATCCACCAGCATGAGGTGGTTATCGGTGCCCCCGCTCACCAGCCGAAAACCATTGCGTTTCATGCCGGCGGCAAGCGCTCGGGCATTTCTCACCACTTGTTGTTGGTAAATCCGGAATTCCGGCTGGAGCGCCTCATGCAAACAAACCGCTTTCGCGGCAATCACGTGCATGAGCGGTCCGCCTTGAATTCCAGGGAACGCTTGCGAATCAATCTCCTTCGCATATTTCTCGCGGCACAGCACCAAGCCACCGCGCGGTCCGCGCATAGTTTTATGCGTGGTGGTAGTGACGAAATCCGCATGCGCCATCGGGCTCGGATGCTCTCCGGCAACGATCAGTCCGGCAATATGGGCAATGTCGGCGAGCAGCAAAGCGCCAATTTCCCGCGCGATTTGCCCCATCCGCTCGAAGTCGATCACTCTCGGGTAGGCGCTGGCACCCACCGTAATCATTTTCGGACGATGCTCGCGGGCGAGTCGCGCCAGTTG
>JBFMDG010000989.1:0-2100 GCA_040754135.1 Verrucomicrobiota bacterium | reverse complement strand
AAGCTCCTCTTCGCTGTGAAAATAATGAACGGCTTCATTGTTCCCCTCGCGGACCTTTACAAGGTGCCGGGGTAATTCCTGCGTCCTGGCGTTGCGCTGCTCGATGTATTCTCCGAAATCGCCGCCATGACGCCGCAAGGCTTTGGCATATTTGTCGAGGGATTCAAGCAGCTCCAAAATCTCCGACAATTGCTTCTCCGAGAGCTCCTTGTCGTCGGGCAAGCTGCGCAGCTTCACATCCTCCGTCCCCAACTGGATGAGAATCCGATTCAGTTGCGCGTCGTCATCCACGTATTCCACGCGTTTCTTGCGCGTAATCTGATACAACGGTGGCTGAGCAATATAAACGAAACCAAGTTTCACCAACTGCGGCATCTGCCGATAAAAAAACGTCAGCAGCAAAGTTCGAATATGGGAACCGTCCACATCGGCATCGGTCATGATGATGATCTTGTGGTAGCGGAGCTTCTCGATATTGAATGCTCCTTCGCCTTCGCCATCGCCGATTCCCGTTCCCACGGCTGTGATCATCGTGCGGATTTCATTGTTTTGAAGCACCTTGTCCAGCCGCGCCTTCTCCACATTGATCAGTTTTCCGCGAATCGGCAGAATCGCCTGGAACTTGCGGTCGCGACCTTGTTTGGCCGATCCGCCGGCGGAATCGCCTTCGACAATGTAGAGTTCGGTATTGACAGGATCCCGGTCGGAGCAGTCAGCGAGTTTGCCGGGCAACCCGCCTCCAGCCATGGCGCTCTTGCGAACGGTTTCCCGCGCTTTGCGGGCCGCTTCGCGCGCGCGCGCCGCCATCAAAGCCTTGTCCACAACCTTCCGCGCCACTGAGGGATTGGCGTCGAAGTAAGTCATCAATCCGTCATAGACAATCGATGAGACCACCCCGTCGATTTCGGTGTTGACGAGTTTGACTTTGGTTTGCGACTCGAACCGGGGATTCGGCAATTTGACACTGAGCACGCAAACCAATCCTTCGCGGACATCATCGCCGGAAATGCTTGGATCCTTTTCCTTCAACAGATTGTTCGCTTTGCTGTACTGATTGATCGCGCGGGTCAGGGCGGAGCGAAATCCAGTCAAATGCGTTCCGCCATCCGGGTTCGGAATGGAATTGGCAAAACAAAGGATTTGGTCGTTGTAACTGTCGTTGTATTGCAGCACGCAATCGACAAACACATCGTCCTTTTGCCGGCTCAGCACGATCGGTTTGGGATGGATGACTTGTTTGTTTTTCCCGAGCTGGCGCACGAACTCTTCGATGCCATCCTTGTAAAGAAAACGCTCGGTTTTGTTTTCGGCCCGTTCATCCGTGAGCACAATTTCGACACCCGGATTCAAGAAGGCGAGTTCCCGGAGACGATTGGCCAGGATTTCGAATTTAAACTCGGTCGTGATCGTGAAAATGGTCGCGTCGGGTTTAAAGGTGATCAAGGTGCCGGTCGATTTGGATTTGCCGATGACTTCGAGTTTTCGCATCGTAATACCGCGGGCAAACTCCATGTAGTAAACCTGGCCATCACGGGAAACCTCCACCTTAAACCAATCCGAGAGCGCGTTGACGCATTTGGCGCCCACTCCATGCAAGCCGCCCGAGTATTTGTAGGCGCCCTGCCCGAATTTGCCGCCGGCATGAAGATTGGTCAGGACCAACTCGACCGCTGGCATTTTGAATTTCGGATGCATGTCAACAGGAATGCCCCGCCCGTCGTCGCGGATCGAAACCGAACCATCCACATGAATGGCCACATCGATCCGATTGCAATAGCCGGCCAGATGCTCGTCGATCGAGTTATCCAGAACTTCAAAAACGCAATGATGAAGCCCGCGTTCATCGGGATCGCCAATGTACATGCCGGGGCGTTTCCGGACGGCTTCGAGCCCTTCCAGTTTATCGATTTTAGAAGCATCGTACTTTTCTGATTCGTCGCCTGCTGACATAGAAAAAAGAAAACTTGAACCTTGCTCAGGGCTCCCGAAATGCGCCTTCCCTTTGCGTCAAAATGACCAGATTCAAAGTTGCCCGATACAGTAGCGGAAAAGCCCCTGCTGCACAACTTTTATTTCTGCTGAAAACGGACCAAAACCCCC
>JBFMDG010000988.1:0-2101 GCA_040754135.1 Verrucomicrobiota bacterium | reverse complement strand
CCTTCTGACCTCTTCCCCGTCACCCCTTCATCTCGTCACCCCTTCATCCCCCCACCCTCTCAGCGCCGCTAAATCCAATTCAGCTTGGATCGGTTCGAGTAGTACATCATGCCCAGCAAACGCATTTGAACGGCGAAGAAATACAAAGTGACAAACCAGGACAGAAGCGCCGGCAAAATGGGGATCGGAATCGATCCCGTCACTCGTTGAAATCCTTTGTTCACCAACAACAGCACGCCCAGCAGGATGACGAGCACAATGTAATCTTTCGCCACCTTCACGGCCGAAGCCACTACCAACACTGGATTTAATCCGCCAAAACTGTCGGCCAGCGACACCGCCAGCAACGACATCGGGAAATAAAATATTCCGAGCAGAATACTCGGCACGATCAGAATCTGGACCAGCCCGACGCCATTGGCGACGGCAATCAAGCAGCCGATCAAAGGCGCAAATGACACAACGGTCGCGCCCATCAAAAGCAACAACGGCTGGATCATGTCCTGGTAATAATCAGTAAACTCAGGCCATGTCGGCATTTGTTCTTCGCCCTGCGCCGATGTGACGGCGATGCGTTGCATGAAATTGAAGAGATATCCTGTAAACAATGCGGCCAGGCCGAAACTCAATCCGCGGATCAATCCTCCGTAACGCGAACCAGTCAGCCAGCTCATAAAGGCGTAGAGCAAAGCGCCACCCGCGAGCAGAATCCAGCCATCCTTCCGCAAGGGGTAGCGAAATGCGCTCGGAATCCTGGCGAAAAAAGTGGCTTCCTTTTTCTGGACCCGATCGCGCCAACCGATTTCCGCGCAGGTGCCGCCGCAGGAAGGACAAAACTGAAGGCGCGTGCGGCCTCCTTTCATTTCGCGAACGCAGCTCGTGCAGAAATACTGGCCGCATTTCATGCATTCCAAAGTGGCCAATGTTTCACTGTGCTGAACACAGCGAGGCGATCCCTCCGCTGCCATCGCGGGCGGAGCGACGCGATGCACCGCGCCTCCTTCAGCCGGTGCGGCGGGAACGGGAACGGGAACCGGCACCGGAATTTCGGATGGCACTGCAGACGCAATGCGTACCGCCGGCTTGGCCGCCACTACAGCCACCGGTTTGGCGGCACTCGAAGGAATCGACACAACACCTTCGGAACCGGCGAGCTTTAACTCGATGTTCCCCAGACGCAATCGCTGGCCTGGCTTGAGTGGGGCTTCGCTGACCGGTTGATCGTCAATGAACGTCCCGTTGGTGGAGCCGAGGTCACGAATGGTGATATGATCACCCGCCACGGTGATCTCGCAATGCGACCCGGACACCGAAAGATCATTGATTGGGAAATCATTCCAGGGATGACGCCCCAATCGGTTCAAGCCCTCGTTCAGGTTGATTTCGTTGCCCCCGTTCTGGAACAGAAGTTTGGCCATAAAAATCGAGCGCTGTCTCGCGATGGCTTATACCGTGCGCGGTTGGCAAATGGCAAATGGCAAATGGCAAATGGTAAATGGTAAATGGCCGAGGGCAAAGGTTGACACATTGCTCGCGGCGGTTTAGCAAACTCGGCGGATGTTGCGACGTGTTGCCTTTTTGATTGTCATCGCGGTGCTCGGCTTACCCCTGGTCGAGCCAGCCGCGCATGCCCAAAGCCGCCGGAGAAAAACGGCGCGGTTTGAAACTGAGATCAAGCCGCTGCTGCAGCAGTATTGCTATTCCTGCCACGGAAACGGCAAAAAGAAGGGCGACTTTTCCCTCGACCCTTTTCAGGATCAATCTTCCGCACTGGCCGATCGCGATGCCTGGAAAAAAGTCCTGCACAATTTGAGTGCGAATGTCATGCCGCCCGAGGAGAAAAAGCAACCCACGCTCGCCGAACGCGAAAAATTGATTCAGTGGATTGACACCGTTGTTTTTCAAACGGATTGCGATCAGCCCGACCCCGGACGCGTCACGATCCGCCGTCTCAACCGTACCGAGTACAACAACACCGTTCGCGATCTGGTGGGCGTTTCATTCAATCCGGCGGATGATTTTCCGGCCGATGATGTCGGTTACGGATTCGACAACATTGGGGACGTGCTCTCCCTTTCGCCCATTCTGCTCGAGAAGTATC
>JBFMDG010000987.1:0-2110 GCA_040754135.1 Verrucomicrobiota bacterium | reverse complement strand
CAACGTTGCATCATTGATTTCATAGGTTCTCCTTTTTCGAATGTGTACGGTTGCACCCAGGCGGCGCCAGCCAGAGCCGTCAGAACAAGCAACAATGATCCGGCGCAGCGCCCGGCAATCAGCCGCGCACGGCGGGGTGGCGCCCAAATGCCACGCAGGGACATCAATCGCTCGACGCGCTGGCCGAGACTGGACCGAAACCCAGTGCCGTTTCCGGCAATGCCGATCCAACCGAAGGCCGGCCGCGGCGACAGGCGCCCGCCTAACTCCACGAGACACTCCGCCAAAACTCCCGGTCCGTTGGCCACCACCAGACTCGCTTCGTCGGCCACACTTTCCGTCGCAATGCGCAGTTCCCTTCGAGCCCACCAAACCAGCGGATGCCACCAGCAACAGGCCGCCGTGAAATCGGCCATGCCTTGCCAGGCTGTGTCGTAAGCGCCCAGATGCGCCAGCTCATGTGCGAGAATCACCCGCTGTTGCACGGGCGAAAATTGCCGGGAAAAACCCACCGGCAATGCAATGGTCGGACGGAAAACTCCGAAGGCGACAGGCACTTTGAGCCTCGGCGATTCGATAAGCCGCACGCGCCGCGTCAATCGAAGCGCGCCGCGGAGCCGATCGAGTTCCTCATGCAATTCAGAATGGCATCGAGCGGGCGCCCGCCAGAACCAGCAAAAAACACAACGCGCAATGAGCAGTCGCGCCAAAAATACCGTCGTGCCCAGAAACCAAATCAGAGGCAGGATCATGGCGGCGATTTCCACCTCGGAAACCCGGTTGGCCGAAGCCTCGGACGCGCTCGGTCCGGGCAGCTGGTTTCGGCGGTTTTGCTCGGCCCTTTCCATCACCGCCTCCCGGAATCCAGTGGTAATCGAGCCTTCAAAACGTGCCGTTGCTTCGAGAGGAGGGACGGAGTCGATTTCCGCCTTCGCCAAATTGAAATCAGGATTCGTTTCGTTCCATCCGGAAAACTCAAAGCACAGCAGCCCGAGGCAACCCAAAAGGCCGGCTTGCCAGATGGTACGCCGGAAAACAGCGGACCTGAAGCATCGCTGCAGAAGCCAGGCGATGCCCAGGATCAACGCCAACTTCACGCCCATCCATCCGATCGTTTGAAGCGACGCGTAAAATGCCGGGTTGAAAGTCATGTCTGCTTTTTCCTTTCGGCGATGAGTTTTTCCAATTGAATGAGTTCCTCACGGCTGACTTCACGCGAGGTCAAAAGGTGATTCACCATCTCGGTCAAGCTCCCTTCAAACAACCGGTTCATCAGGTCGTCGGCCATGCTGCGCGTCACCGCATCGGCAGCGATGGCCGGTTGATAAACGAAACTGCGCCCCTCGAGGCGATGCCGCACCAGGCCGCGATCCTCCATTTTCCGGAGCATGGTGGCGACGGTGGTGTAGGCGAGCTCGGATTCATCGGCGAGCGCTTGATGCACGTCGGCGACGGTGGCCTCGTGCCGATCCCAGAGGACTTTCATGATGCGCAGCTGAAGATTTCCCAACCGATAGACTTTAGATTTGCTCACAAGTATGTTCAGTTAACGACCGAATTAATACTACCTTGGTAGTAGTCGTCAAGTGCAATTCTTTTTTGAGCGGTTTTTTCTTCCCGTTCGAGCCGCGCATCTGGCCTCCGGGATCCGCTGCAAATCACCGCCTTTGTTTGTGAAAACTTTCAGCGCGGCGCGGTTCGGCGGTTATCTTCTCCTTTACCCGGAATCCAATTCACTTACACTGCGGGCATGGTCGATCTTGAAATCTGCAAACTTTTCGCAGGCTTGCCTGCCGGGGATTTGGAGCAGTTGAAACAATCGGCCCATGTGCTGAGCTTCCCGGCCGCCTACCAGATTTTCAAGGAAGGAGACCGCGGCGACGGGCTTTATCTCGTGCGGGAAGGCCAGGTGCAAATCTCCGCCGTCATCGGGCAGGACGAACGCCGCATCCTCACGCGCATTGGCCCGGGCGATTTTTTTGGCGAAATGGCCGTGCTCGACAACGCGCCGCGATCGGCGTCGGCTCTGACCGAGGAGCCGTCCACGTTGTATTTCATTCCGAGCCCTGATTTATTGGAGGCATTGGATCATTCGCCGCGTTTGGCGGTG